>CANHKE010000025.1 GCA_947461155.1 Cytophagaceae bacterium
CGGAACCCATGCGGGTGTTTTTGATTGGTGATTCCACAATGGCCGATAAAATTCCAGCGGATTTTCCAGAGACTGGTTGGGGGATGCCCTTTGCCAACTTATTCAATGAAGCGGTCGAAGTCCAAAACCATGCCTATAACGGACGAAGTTCCAAAAGCTTTCGTCGCGAAGGCCGCTGGGCCAAAGTACAATCCCAATTAAAAAAAGGCGATTATGTGTTTATTCAGTTTGGCCATAACGATGCCAAAGCCAGCGACACGTCTCGCTACGCTCCTGCACAAACAGATTTTCGCGCGAATTTAATTCGCTATGTAAAAGAGACGCGGGCTGCGGGGGCCACTCCGATCCTTTTAACACCTACACAAAGACGTAAATTCGATTCGACGGGTGTGTTTGTGGTCCAACATGCAGACTATCCGACTGTGGTGCGGGAAGTTGCCGCACAAGAAAAAGTGCTATTGATCGATGTAGAAAAAGCAAGTAAGGCGATTATCCAGCAAGAAGGCCCGGAAGGTGCTAAAAAACTTTTCTTGCATTATCCCGTAGGCATCTTTAAGAAATTTATGAAAGGGGTAGCGGATGATACCCATTTCTCTCCTTATGGTGCGTCGCGCATGGCAAATCTTGTTGCTGATGCAATAAACAATTCAACGGAACACCTAAAAAGCTTTTTAAAGAAATCAGCATTTAGCCAAAAATACGTATATGAATTACCTGTGGTGGCAACGACAGCCTTTAAGAAAGATACGTTTAATATCGAACAATATGGCGCAAAGCGTGCCGTGGGGGTGTTGAATACGGGGGCAATCCAACAGGCGATTCGGGTGGCGAACCAACAAGGCGGAGGGGTCGTACTTATTCCGGCTGGTTTCTGGATCAGTGGACCGATTACGATTTTGTCCCATGTGAATTTACATTTGGCGCAAGGTGCTGTTTTGCAGTTTAGCAATAACCCGAAAGATTATCCGCTGGTGCGCACGAATTGGGAGGGTGTGGATGCGATAAGGGCACAATCGCCGATTTCAGCTTTGGGCGCACGTAATATTGCAATTACGGGATTTGGGGTCATAGATGGAGCGGGAGAAGTGTGGCGACCGGTAAAGAAAGGAAAATTAACAGTTGGGGAATGGGATAAATTAGTCCGTTCGGGAGGTGTTTTGGATGCGAAAAAAGAAACTTGGTATCCGACTGCGGGCGCATTGAAAGCGTCCACGATGGATCAGCCTGGTGTTGTCGCTGCGGGATTCACGGAAGCAAATACGGAGGAGATCAAGGAATTTGTGCGGCCAAATATGATTAGTTTACGCGAATGTGAACAGATTTTATTGGAGGGAGTTACGTTTCAAAATTCCCCTGCGTGGAATGTGCATCCATTGTTATGTAAGCATTTGACTGTTGAAAATATTACCGTCAAAAATCCATGGTATGCGCAGAATGGGGATGGGATTGATATTGAATCATGCGAATTTGTGACTTTGCGTAATTCTAGATTCGATGTGGGTGATGATGGCATTTGTTTGAAATCGGGTAAAGACGCTGAGGGCCGCAAACGCGGTCGGCCCAGCGCACACATTTTGATTGAAAATTGTGTTGTATTTCATGGGCACGGCGGGGTTGTGGTGGGCAGTGAGATGTCGGGAGGCGTTCACGATTTATTTGTGCGCAATTGCCAATTTTTAGGAACGGATGTGGGTTTGCGATTTAAGACCGCGCGCGGCCGAGGAGGTATCGTGGAAAATGTATTTATTCGTGATATTTCGATGAAAAATATTGCTGGAGAGGCGATTTTAATTGATATGTATTATCAGGGAAAAGACCCGGTGGCGACGTATGGGAATGGTGGCGAACCGCCTAAAATTGAAATACTACCTGTAAATGAGGGGACGCCGCAGTTTAAACATATATTTGTGGAGAATGTGGTAGCAAAGGGTGCGGAAACGGGATTATTGATTCGCGGTTTACCCGAAATGCCGATTCACCATATAGAATTGTCAAATATAGATATCGAAAGTGTGCAAGGATATCGCGTGATTGAGGCGAAGGATATTACGTTAAAACAGGCGAAATTCACGGAAACGGGTACGAAGAAATCGGAGATTTTTCATACAAAGAATTTTAAAATCAATTAGCTCCTTACCTTTGCCAATCCTCCAAGGTTTGGCAAAGGTAGTGTAAATCAAGTTCAGTAAACTGATAATCTTATGCCATATCCTTCTATTTATCTGGCGTCTACAACGCAGGAATTGTTTCATCGAATCGATCAATTAAATCCAAATAGACCAGCACTTTGGGGAAAAATGACTGTTGGCCAAATGCTTTCACATTGCTCCGTCCCCTATGAACAGATACTCGGTTTGAATACGCAGCAACCGCCAATGTTTATGCGGATTATTTTGAATTTATTTTTGAAAAAATCGATGGTCAATGAAGTACCTTATAAACAAAACTTACCCACGGCGCCAAGCTTTATTCGAACAGAACATTATGATGTGGAAAAAGAAAAAGAGCGTTTAAAGGGATTTATTAAATCGATCCAAGAATTAGGCGCTGAAAAATTAGCGACAACACCGTCGTTAAGTTTGGGGAAATTGACAGCCACAGAATGGAATAATTTGCTGTATAAACACATCGATCATCACCTGAAACAATTTGGTGTTTAACCTACCTTTGCCAATCCTCCAAGGTTTGGCAAAGGTAAGGGGAAAAAAGTTCAAGAAATTGATAATTTTACTTCCGTAAAATCAAGATACTCGGATCCATCACGTATCGCCCAGACTGATCCCCATAAAGCGCCAAACCACCCCACAACGATTCAAATCGAATGACTAGTTTGCCCGTTTTAGCAGCGGATTGCCAAGCAGCTGGCGGGATCACACCCTGAACCAAAAATCCATACGTACCCGCCTCGTCCAACTTATTATTTCGTGCCTGATAATGCCACGAAAGAACACCCCGATGATCCGCAGGGTCATCGGCTAAAACAGTCTCTAATGCCGTAATTCCATTGACCGAAACGCGTAGCGACGAAGGGGATGCATACACATCCGTTTGCGGATACGCATTTGGATTCACACCCGGATCAAAAGTTCCTTTGCCCAACATGTAATCTCCATCCATTTTCCCACCATCCGAACGATCCTTACCCAACACAGGCTTCGAAGAAGCCTCCACCATAAACCGCACCTCAGCGACTTCCGTGCCCGAAAAAGGAAATTCATATTCAAAATAACCAGCTCCTGCCCCATTCACCTTTTGGCCCAAAACCCCCGTCCACTGCTTCTCCGGCCAGACCGCACTGCTGTATTGCTCCACCGGAACGGAAACAAATGCAAGCTTCGTATTCGAAGGTTGCGTATTTCCCACTTCGACGATTACATGACCAAAATTACGATGCAGCACCTTTCCAGAAGCATCAATTAGCAAAAAGGTAAGGGTGTTCACCGACTTGTCTTTGGGCAAGACGACAGCCAATGAATCGAGCGCCTTCACATCCCAAGGAGCAAATTTCACAGGCAATTCCTTCGTCCAATGCGTTTGTTTTTCTCCCCAGGCCGTCACACCATCAAACGAAATTTTCAAACGTAACGAGCCCGATAAATCTGTCATTGATGACAAATGAAGTGGGATTTTGACAGTTTCGCCAGCCTTACCTGACCATGTTATTTCCTGACCCGTCGAAAGATAAAAAGGACCATGTAAATCTCTCAAAGTCATCCCGGGAACGATCGCACCTAAGCCAGTCTCCTTTTCCGTCCGATCAAATTTATAATAGCCATTCCACTCATTAATCACATCATGGTGCTCCGTATACAACCATCCCGCCATCTTCGGATGATTCCGAAACGAATTCATCGCCTTATGGTAATCAAACGTATAATCCACATCACCCGTACTCCCTTGATACCCCCAAACATTCCCAAACTCCGAATTAATCATCGGCTGAGCCCCTTGTACATATCCCTTCTCAAAATTCCATTGACTTCCCGGAAACAAATTCTTCGACTGATCATCCATCAATTTATCCCACTCATATCCTGCCTGATAGGCGTGCCATGACTGAATATCCGTCTCCGTATGTCCACGACCACAACAAATCGAATTGTCTTCCACGAGCCGCGTTGGATCTAACGATTTGGCCAAACGATAAACCGATGCTACCCATTGCTGCGTCTCCGGCGTGTAAACCGACTTCTTATCTTTTTTAGTAAATAAGCCCCAAGTCTCATTAAACGTAATCCAAGAAAATATCGCCGGGTGATTAAAATCACGCTTCAGCATCTCATGCAAGGTGTATTCCGTTTCCCGCTGCATATCCGCATCCGGTTCTCCCCACGAATTTGGCACATCAGACATAACCAATAAGCCCAATTTATCCGCCCAATATAACTTCCGAGGAATGTCCACTTTAATGTGCGTCCGAATACCATTCAATCCAATCCGCTTGCTCCGAATAATTTCATCCTTCATAAATGCATCGGATGGAAACGTATAAAAACCATCGGGATGGTAGCTTTGGTCTAAGGCCAACTGCACATAAATGGGTTTATTGTTCAACGCAATGTAAGGTATCTGTGAACCAGGCAATGCCGTCACCGAAATCTTACGGAAACCAAAATACCCGCGCACCTGATCAATCCCTAAACTCAAAGTTAAATCATATAAAAACGGTTCTTCCAAAGACCATAGATGCGGATTTTTCAACTGAACAGAAAGCTCCGCTGAAGCATCCCCCTTTTTAATCGGAACACGTGCCGATTGCCCATTGGCTAATCTCACCTGTAAAACGGCATCTTTGGAAGCCACACCCCCTAAATAGGTTTTGATCCGCACCCGACCCTTATCGATATCCGGATAAACCGCATAATGATCAATGTAATCCGCACCCCTAGCATCTAAATAAACCGTCTGCCAAAGTCCCCGCGCATTGCCATACCCTTGCTTTCCATACAACGTAAACATGCGTCGCTTATCATCCACGCGAATGTCCACACGCTGTGTTCCACCTGTCAAAAATGGAGTCACATCAAAATCAAAAGGTGTATATCCCCCTTTATGCTCGCCTACAAACCGACCATTCACATAGACGGATGTATGCCAATCAGACGCTCCAATATTCAAAAACACACGGCGCGATCCCCATGCCGCAGGCACCTGAAAAGTCCGATGATACCAGGCGACATCCGCCTCGTCCTTAACGCCAGAAAGTTTCGATCCCCAAGGAAATGGTACTTGAATTTTTTTTGTGAATTTGGAAGGTACGACACTGCTTGAGTCAAACGCAAAATCCCATGTTCCGTTTAAATTCAACCAATGCGCCCGCTCTAAATCAGGTCTCGGATGTTCCGGCAGCGGTTGCTTATTTTTTTGACCAAAAGCGAATAAGCTCACTCCCAAGAATAGGAGTATCAGATGTTTTTTCATAGGTTTAGATTTGATTCGTGTCTCAACAAGACCGAAAACAAATTTGGCAATTTTTCTGATTGTTTCAGCTAAATTTTAATTTAATAGGTAATTTTACAGCTATGAGTCAATTAGAAGAATTAAAAAAGAAGATTCCAACACAAGTTGCGGTGATCGGAGGGGGCAGTTGGGCCACGGCACTCGTTAAAATTTTATCTGAAAATCAGGTCAAAATCAAGTGGTGGATTCGTCGGAAATCGGATGTTGACTTCATACGCAAATACAATCACAATCCAAGTTACCTCACCGATGTAGCTATCAATCCCCGCAAAGTAAAAACTTACAGCAAGATGTCGGATGCACTCGCGGGCGTTGAATATATTATTTTGGCTGTTCCCGCAGCATTTATCCCCGCTACGCTTAAGGATTTAAACCAAAAACATTTTGAGGGAAAGAAAATCGTTTCAGCCATCAAAGGCATGATTCCCGACGAAAATTTATTGGTAACAGATTGGATGGAAAAAGCATTTAATGTACCCATTAGCCAAACCTGTGTAATTGCTGGCCCCTGTCACGCCGAAGAGGTCGCACTCGAAAAACAGTCCTATTTGACTATTGCATCGCCATCTTTGTCAGTGGCTCAGTCCTTTTCGAATTTATTAAATAGCCGCTTTTTACAGGCGCACGCCATCGAAGACTTGTATGGCGTCGAATATTGCGCCGTTATTAAAAACATCATCGCCATCGCCTGCGGGATTACGCGAGGCCTCGGATTTGGTGATAACTTTCAAGCCGTTTTAGTGAGTAATGCGATGCAGGAAATCAAAATCTTCTTGGATGCCGTTTACCCCGAAGCCAAACGCGACTTGAATAGTTCCGGATATTTAGGGGATTTATTGGTGACAGCCTATTCGCAATTTTCGCGTAACCGTACCTTTGGAAACATGATCGGCCGAGGATATTCAGTCAAATCTGCACAAATCGAAATGAACATGATCGCGGAAGGCTACTATGCCGTACGCAGTATCTACTCGATTTCGCGCCAGCACCACATACACCTACCGATTATCGAAGCGGTGTATAACATCGTCTACGAAAAGGCAAATCCACAAGTGGAAATGAATAAATTAAAGGGCTTCTTAAAGTAAGAAAGATTTAATTAAGGTAGCCGTCGCTGCCAAAGATTCCTGAGTCGGCTTCAACTTCTCCTGCGAAAAATTAATATCCAACATCCGGTTCATCGGGACCAAATGCACGTGTGCGTGTGGTACTTCCAAGCCAATGACCGCAACGCCAACCCGCTTGCATGGAATTGCTTTTTTGATCGCAGGCGCAATTTTTTGCGCAAACTTCATTAAGTCTCCAAGCATATCCGGTTCCAAGTCAAAAATATAATCCACCTCCACTTTCGGTATCACTAACACGTGCCCCTCCACTAAGGGCATCACATCCAAGAACGCCATAAAGCGATCATCTTCCGCGATCAAATGACATGGAATCTCCCGATTCACAATTTTAGTAAAGATCGTTGCCATGTTAGTCGATGCGTTTCAAATTACACTTCGTAATCGGTTTAATAATCAAAGGCACTTTTTCCAATTTCACCGCGTCACTATCCAAGCCAAAATACTTATCCTCAGAATGTGTAAACTGCTTCACAAAAAAGTGCGCCTTCATCACCAAACGATCCATGAATGGCATCTCGTTATCATAAGACAAGAATTTCTCCAGCACAACGAATCGGAAATCACCAATCACATTTTGCTCGTTCAATGATTTATACCGCGAGGTGATATCCACTTCACCACGCGCAACCATCTCTTCCACCACCTTACGGAAGTATAAATTAATGCGTTGCTCGACACGGAATCCCAATTTGAAATTCACTTTGATGATATCATCCGGTTCGATTACCGTTACTTTGTAATCCATCGTATAGGGATCATCCATGGTATCCACATGCACAAACCAATAGATATCCGCTTTCTTAGGACGGCGTTGGAAAATCGAATAAATAATCTTCGATTCAATATCCGTCACACGCGCGGCATTGGACATAAAGACCAAATGCGTCGCATATTTTGGAATCGTTTCATCCTTACTTAACTCTTTTAATGGCTCAATGTAATCCGCCAATTTTTCGTATTCGGTTAATTTTTTCTTGATGCGCGTCGCACGGAACCAAACCCACATAAGTAAGATAATCACCCCAGCAATGAACAAGGATACATAACCCCCATGCCAGAATTTCTGCAAGTTTGCCACTAAAAAGGCGCCTTCCAATGACACATAAACGACTAAGAACAAGAGAATCCACCACATATCCACTTTCTTGATATGCAGGTAATATGCCATCAACGAAGTAGTCATTAACATGGTCATCGTAATGGCCAAACCATACGCAGCTTCCATGTTTGCCGACTCGCGGAACCACAATACCACACCGATACACCCCATCCACAATAATAAATTGATGGAAGGAACATATAACTGACCTTTCTGATCCGAAGGATAAATCAAACGGACACGAGGCCAAAAGTTTAAGCGAATCGCCTCGGATATCAAGGTAAATGAACCAGAGATCAAGGCTTGGGAAGCAATTACGGCGGCGGCAGTCGCCAACATAATCCCGGAGAATAAGAATTGTACCCCCAATTCAGATTTCAATAATTCGAAAATTGGTTTTTTAACGCCTAATAATTCGCCGTTTTGAGATAACAACCAGGCCCCTTGGCCAAAATATTGAAGCAATAAAGCGACTTTTACGAACATCCAGGAAACACGAATATTCTCACGACCGCAATGCCCTAAATCTGAATACAAAGCTTCCGCACCCGTCGTACATAAAAACACCGCACCCAAACTCCAAAAACCTGCGGTTCCTGCTTGATGTGTCGTTAACAAATCCCACGCATACTGTGGATTAATCGCTCGCAAAATGGACCAATCGTTTTCGATGCCTAAAAGCCCCGTAAAAGCGAGCATTCCGAACCAGGCCAACATCACCGGACCGAAAAACTTACCCACAATCTTCGTTCCCAAAATTTGGAACAAGAACAAGCCGGTCAAAATGATAATAACAAGTGGCACCGTATCGGTTACAAAAGGGGTTCCATCTGGATGGTGCAACATGCGCAAACCCTCTACCGCTGAAGAAACAGAAATAGGCGGTGTAATAATCCCATCGGCTAATAACGTCGCACCACCAATAATCGCGGGAAGCGTTAACCATTTGGCATGTCTACGCACTAAAGCAAAAAGAGCAAAGATTCCTCCTTCTCCCTTGTTGTCCGCGCGCAAGATCAAAATCACATATTTCAACGTTGTTTGGAGGGTCAAAGTCCAGAAGATACAAGACAAACCACCTAAAACCGTCAGTTCATTAATTGGATTATCGCCGATGATGGCTTGCATAACGTAAAGTGGAGATGTTCCAATATCTCCATAAATGATACCCATGGCTACCAAAAGGCCGGCAGCCGTCATTTTATTCTTGTGTTTGTGTTCCATTTTAACCTTAGGGTAGTAAAAGTATATCCAAATAGAAATGCTTTAACGTAAGAGTGCAAAAAATGCCCAAAATTGTACTATTTAGGTACTTTTTCTTGAAATATTTCAAGAAGCGGAGGCAAATATAGTTCAATGTTTTAGATATCAAATAGGCTTGGAAAATTTTTCGTCAAAAGCCTGATGCCATGAAGGTTAGCGCGCATAATAATACCCGAAAATGATATCCATTTCATCCTCAGATGTTAATCCAAAACTGATATCCTTGGCTGTATCATTTACATAGGTCACCACCGAAGTGAGCCCTTCGCCAGCTTGCAACAAAATAGGCGAATCATAATTAATAACCTTCGGGTGTGCCCAATCTGAATTCTCATAGATGA
>CANHKE010000026.1 GCA_947461155.1 Cytophagaceae bacterium
ATTTCATTCGCCTCGATCATTCAAAATATATTTACCATTACTAAAATTGGTGCTATTATTGCCATTATACTGATAGGCCTGTATGTTGGGGTTTCTAATGATTGGATTCATTTTGTCAACTTCTTTGAGCCAGGAAAAACGTATAATGAGACTTCGAAAGTATTTGAAACTGTCTCCACGCCCGCTTTGGTCACCTTATTTGGTGCAGCGATGATAGGTCCCTTATTCTCTTCATCCGCATGGAATAATGTCACATTTGCCAGTCAAGATTTTGAACAACCACAAAAAACGATCGCGAAAGGATTGGTATATGGTTCCGCATTGGTTTGCTTATTATATCTTTTAACCAATCTAGCCTATTTAGGCATTATGCCACTTGCAGGCGATCCAAATGGTGCAACTACCTATGCGCGTGGAATCATGTTTGCTAGTCAAGATAGACTTGGATCTGCTGCTTTACAAACCGTACTTGGGGATGTTGGCGCATTATTTATGGCCATCTTGATTATGATTTCCACATTTGGATGTAATAATGGAATTATCTTAGCTGGTGGACGACTATTCGAAGCAATGGCCAAAGACAAATTGTTTTTTGCCAAAGCGGCAGAAACAAACGCAAAAGGAGCGCCAGCCTATTCCCTTTTAATACAAGGCGTTTGGGCCATATTATTGTGCTTCTCAGGTTCGTATGGAAGTTTATTAGACTTTACCGTTTTTGCTATCCTATTATTTTATTTCCTGACCGTGTTAGCCGTATTCAATCAACGAATCATGGGCGAACCATTAGCAATTCGAGATAAACTATTATTAGGCATTTATCTAATCCTATTAGTTCTGATCGCAGGAAATTTACTGTATATGAAAACCTTACCTTCTACGATTGGATTGTTAATCGTATTGGCGGGTATTCCATTCTATTACTTCATGCGCAAAAATCAACGTAATTGATTAGCCGTAAACCATTGACTCAAATCATCAAACCAGCGATCTGGAGTTGTCTTGTTTGTAAGCCCAAAACCATGACCACCTTTGGCATACTGGATATAATCAACCGCTACACCAAATGAGTTAAGCTTTTCGATGTAGGCCAATGAATTTTTTACCGGTACAGCTTTGTCATCAGCTGCATGGACAATAAATGCAGGCGGGGTTTGGGCATTAACCTGCTCCTCATTCGAAAATAAATGCAATTGATCTTCCGATGGGTTGTTGCCTAGCAAACTTTGACGCGAACCCGCATGCGTGTGATCGCGAAACGTAACCACAGGATATAATAAAATTTGAAAGTCAGGACGTAAATTAATTCCATCATTTAGTCCTGTATAATCCTTAGTAAAGTGAGTCGCTGTAGAAGCAGCGAGGTGTCCACCAGCCGAAAATCCCATGATACCTACTTTTGCCGGATCTACTTTCCACGCTTTGGCATTTTGGCGTACTAACCTTATAGCTTGCTGAGCATCCTGCAACGGCGCAAACTCCTTCTGTACTTGATTCACATCATTTGGCAAACGGTAATATAATACGAGCGCCGAAATACCTATCTCATTAAATTTCTTAGCGATATCTGTTCCTTCGTGCGAGGATGCCAAAATCCGATAACCACCACCCGGACAAATAACAACAATTGGTGTAGGGGTATTACTTGGGTTAGGTGCTAAAAACAAGGTATATGTAGGTATCGAAACATTCGAAATTCGTGTAATCCCATCCGTAATAGCTGAAGAAACTAGATTGGGAGCCTCTTTATCATTCGGAATTTTACCTGCGTACAAGTTCATATCACCTTGTGCGTTTACATATAAAGAAGTAGCCATGGCAAACAAAGTTAAGATGATGTATTTCATAAATTTATGGTTTAGATTTATCCGTTGTGATTAAAACAACTGCCAATAGTATGCAAAAACTTGCAAATATTAAAATGGGATGAAGGGGCTCCTGTAGAATTAAATAACCTAAGATCAAGGCGATCAATGGATTTACATAGGTATAAGTGGCTACTAAAGTAGCATCGCAGGCCTTTGACAGGTAACCAAACAAGGAAAAACCAAGCATAGAACCGATTAACGCCAAATACAAAAAAACACCATAGGCTTTGGCTGGTAATGCTAACAATGATACGGTTTGAAGATCACCGCGATAGGTACTGATGAGCAATACGATTAATCCGCCAAAAACCATTTGAATGGAACAAACTTGTGTAAAATGATACACATTTGCTTGTGCAAACTGAATCCTAAAAACACCATAATTCCAGCCTAATACGGCAATCGTTAAAAAAATAATCCCCGTAAAAAATTCTGACTCTTTTCCCGCGATTGCTAGGGACTTTTGCGAAATCAATAGCAGTATGCCAACTAAACCAACAACCGTTCCTATCATTTTTCGATTCGTAGGTTTACGACCAGAAATCCAAAAGAACAAAACCAACAGCATGGGTCCTAAGGCCATGAAAACAGAAGAAAATCCGGAAGGAACGATGGAACCGGCTAAAGCCATAAATCCATTACCGAGGGTGATTAACAAGAAACCCGCTTGTAAATGCACTTTCCAATGCTGAACAGTCATTTTCCTCCAATGACCACCAGCGACTGACCAAATAAATAACAAACTACCAGCCGTTAAATTACGCGAAAACGTAATGACCATTGGCGGCAAAAACTCTAATAGAATACGAACGCTTAAAAACGTAGAACCCCAAATCAAATACAATAAACCTAAAGAAATGATTACTTTCGGACTTAATGTTTGGGTAGCTTGCATATTAATCAGTCAAAAGATCAGGTCTTCGTTTCATCGTCCGCTCGACCGCCTGCTCATGTCGCCACGCCTCGATCAATTTGTCATTTCCTGAACGTAAAATCTCAGGAACATCCATTCCCTGAAAGGAAGCGGGACGAGTATATACCGGTGGAGCTAATAAACCATCTTGAAAAGAATCGGTTAAGGCCGACATTTCATCACCAATTGCCCCAGGCAATAAGCGAATAATCGCGTCAGCACAAACAGCTGCCGCTAATTCACCACCAGAAAGCACATAATCACCGATGGATATTTCTTTCGTTACGTACTTCTCACGCACACGTTCATCAATACCTTTATAATGCCCGCAAATAAAAATCAAATTCGTACAAAGACTTAATTGGTTCGCCAATCCTTGCTTAAACACAAGACCATCTGGACTGAAGAAGATAACTTCATCGTATGTCCTTTCAGCCAATAAAGAATCAAGACACTTCGTCAAAGGCTCGATAGCAATCACCATACCAGCTCCTCCACCAAATGGATAATCATCGATTTGCTTGTGCTTCTTTTCTGAAAAATCATGTAGGTCATGAAGCACTACTTCAACTATACCCGCATTAGCCGCTCGCTTGCAAATTGAATGTTCGAAAAAACTCGACATCAAATTAGGTACCACCGAAATAATATCAATCCGCATCATATGACTCATTCAAATATACATCAATCAATCCTTCCGGTAAATTACTATGAACGACCTTCGCGTTTTTATCCACTTTAGGAATAATTTCATCCGTTAACGGAATTAAAACCTCTTGCCCTTTGTAAATCATAATTATCACATCCTGGGCGCCCGTTGAATATACTTCCTTCACTAACCCTAAAGCCCCTAAATGGGCATCTTCTACTTGATAATCAATAATTTCATGATAGTAAAATTGATCATCTCTTAATTTGGGAAGCATGGCAATAGGTAAAAACAATTTTAGACCTACCATTTCACGAGCCAGGTCAACGGTATCAATACCTTCCAATGTCATCAAATTCAAATTATCCCGAATTTGAAGATCTACAATAAAATAAGGCACCATTTCATTGCCCCGTTGGACAAAAACGGCATCCAATTCCTCATATTCATACGGATCATCTACATCCAAAAAAACATGGACAGCTCCTTTTAAACCATGTGGTTTTGCGATAGCGCCTAATTCGAAATATTCTGTTTTTGCCATAGGTACAAAAAAAAATCATACAAACTTGAAGACCAAATTTGTATGATTCTTATCAATTAAAAAAATTATTCTGCCGCTGGAGCTTCCTCAGCTGCTTCTTCTGCCGCTGGAGCTTCCTCAGCTGCTGCTTCTGCTACTGGAGCTTCTTCAACTGCCGCTTCTGCTACTGGAGCTTCTTCAACTGCTGCTTCTGCTACTGGAGCTTCTTCAACTGCTGCTTCTGCTACTGGAGCCTCGTCAACTTCTACTTCATCTTCGTCTGTCGCATTGATTGCTTCAACTACGCTAGCTACTAATGCCTCATCAGCAACTTTGTTTTTAGCCGCGATAGACTCAGCACGCGCATTCGAAACTTTTGTTTCAGCTTCTAAACGAGTTGCTTTAGATTTCGCTTTTGATTGAGCAATTTTCGTTGCATTTGCCTCGATTTGCTTCGCTTTCTCCACTTTCCAAGCTTCAAACTTAGCATCAGCTTGCTCTTGTGTTAACGCACCTTTAATAACACCTACCTGTAAGTGCTTTGCGTATAAAATACCTTTCAACGAAAGAATTGCACGAACCGTATCTGTTGGTTGTGCACCATTCATTACCCACTGAATCGATTGTTTTTCATTCAATACGATTGTTGCTGGATTTGTGTTAGGATTGTATGTACCAAGTTTTTCAACAAACTTACCGTCACGAGGCGCACGCGCATCTGAAACGACTACATCAAACATTGCTAACTTCTTGCGTCCACGACGCGCTAATCTAATTTTAACAGCCATTATACATGGGTTTGTGAGGGATCTCGTCCCTCGGGTTTATAAAAATGTCTGCAAAAATACGATTAATTGCCAACAATACAAACAAAGAAAATGAGAAAATAAATCGATAAGCCGAATTCTGTAAGTAAGTTTCCCTACCCTCTTATCATTTATCTTGGCGTTTTATCACTAAAACGCTCGAGCAATCTACCCACTGACATCGGACGAGCAACCCTTTTGTCTTGCGACAGTCAGCCTATTTGATCTTGCAACGCGTGAGGTTTACCTATGCCTAATTTGTCACCAAATTAGCGGTGGGCTCTTACCCCACCTTTTCACCCTTACCCCGAAAGGCGGTAATTTTCTGTGGCACTAGCTGTAGAATCCAGAAGATTCCCCTTCCTGTTAGGAAGCACGCCGCTCTATGTTGTTCGGACTTTCCTCTTTAAAAAAGCGATAAGATGATTTATTTTCTCAACGCAAAAGTACAACTATTTACGCAGCGTCCAATCACCTGTCAAGCGTCCAACCACTTGTATGGTTTCCAACGAATAATTAATTGACTCTAAGGACAGGTTCAAATTTGACAAAGACAAACCTTGTATCTGACTCGGAATGCGATACCTCATTTGCTCAGTTGTCATTCGTTGACTATGTATTCCGCCAATCACCCGACGCGTAATGTTGCTTTTTACAAACGATTTCCAAAAACCTAAATGATCCAATACTAATTCCTGAACCTGAATCCCTATCGTAGAAGCATCCATTAAAATAGGAATAAAACGTATCATCAGGCTCGGTTTTCCCTTACCTTCCATCCGACAAACAAATAATTGCCTATCTGGTGAAAGCTGAAGTGATATTTGAGAGACATCGGTTTTTAGTTGGCTCGCCAACATCCCTCGAATTTCATCCAAGGTAAAATACACACCAAAAGTCAAAGCATTTTCAACAACCGACAAAGACTGAATACTTGGGTTTATCGGCCTAACGGCAATTCCAGACCCCACTACTACATTAGTTTGAATGACCAAATCACCTTGTAAACCAAGCTGAGCAAATTGCAAATCATGTAAATCCACCGCAAGAGGACCTATGCCTAACCCTTTAGGCAAAGATATACCAGATCCCCAAATGCTATTCAATTTAGCTGGAACAATCCATTGATTTAATTGACTTTTTAGTTCTGAAGCTAACGATGGATATTTAGGAATGATCAGTTGATCTACTACACCTCCCACTTGAACGGGAAACCCTAATACCTTCACACTTGGTTTTTCCGTCCATTGATTAGACAACTGGACATCATCTATTTGATAATTACCTAAGGATCTACCTTGTAAATGAATACTTATCGCAGTCATGGATTTGGCAGAAATGGTCCCTGCCGATATACCAGCTATTTGTGGCTTAGCCTCCCATTTCATCGGAAATACTACCTGTAATTGATTTGCGCCAAGGAGTCGAAAACGAACTGATTGATCCAGTGTCCCCGAATATGGAAAACCCAATGAACTAGACTCGTTGGCAGCGATAAGACGCTGGCCAACGCGTAAAAAACGGCCAAACAAACTATCGTAACTGATAAACGTTTTGATTCGAACGGTCGAAAGTGCAGGCTCTGATAATTGAGTTTTATACTGTGCCGAAACACCTTTTGGCTGTGGAATGGTTTTACAGGCCGCTACCAAAAACACCAATAATATGAAAATATACCGCATAAATACAGAAAAAAGCCTCAATCTCAGGTAGAAATTGAGGCTATATAAAATCGAACAAATTACCTAGGTATATAAACCTCCATTCACGTGAATCGTTTGTCCAGTCACATAGGTAGATAAATCAGAACCTAAGAACAGACAAACATCTGCTACTTCACTGGCTTCTCCACCACGCTTCAACGGAATTGCTTTCTTCCATTCCTCAATCGCAGCTTCATTTAACTCACCAGTCATTTCTGTCTCAATAAAACCAGGCGCAATTGCATTACAGCGAATATTACGTGAGCCCAACTCCAAAGCAACCGATTTTGTAAATCCGATTATACCAGCTTTGGAAGCTGCATAATTAGCTTGACCCGCATTTCCCTTCACACCCACAACCGAAGTCATGTTAATGATCGACCCAGATTTAGCTTTCATCATCGGCTTAATCACCGCTTTAGTCAAGTTAAACACGGATTTCAAATTCACTTGAATAACTTCATCCCACTGCTCCTCGCTCATGCGCATCAATAATCCATCACGGGTAATTCCAGCATTATTAATCAATATGTCAATTTGACCAAAATCCGCAATAACTGCATTCACTAATTCTTCTGCAGCATCAAACAAAGAAGCATCTGAACGATATCCTTTGGCTTTTATTCCATAGGCTTCTAACTCTTTTACTAACGCCTCACCTTTCTCAACAGAAGATAAATACGTAAATGCAACCTGAGCTCCAGCTTTTGCAAATTGATTTGCAATGGCTCGACCAATTCCTCGGGACGCACCGGTTACTAATACTACTTTGTCTTGTACTAACTGCATGCTTAATTATTTTTTGATTCGTTTCAATTGTATTACTTCTTCATCTTTGACATAATCCGCCTGAATAAGCTCATCAGCCGCTAATTCTCCTTTCAATATTTCTTCTGCTAACGGATCCTCCAAATATTTTTGAATCGCGCGGTTCAGCGGTCTTGCCCCATATTGTGGATCATAGCCTTTATCCGCAATAAAGTCTTTGGCAGCATCCGTTAAGGTAATGGCAAAACCTAAATTAGTTAATCGGGTGAAGAGTTTTACCAACAATAAATCAATGATTTGATGTAAGTCGGTACGCTCCAACGAATTAAATATGATAATATCGTCCAAGCGATTAATAAACTCAGGCGCAAATGCCTTTTTAAGTGCATTTTGAATCGTTGCCCTCGCAGCTTCTTCCAAGTTATCTACACGAGATTTCGTCGAAAAACCAATTCCAGAACCAAAATCCTTTAGATCTCGTGCGCCAATATTCGACGTCATGATAATAATCGTGTTTCGGAAATCTACACGCCGACCTAAGCCATCCGTCAAAATTCCATCGTCTAAAACTTGTAGCAATAAGTTAAAGACATCTGGATGTGCCTTTTCAATTTCATCTAGTAAGACAACAGAATATGGTTTGCGGCGAATCTTTTCTGTCAACTGACCACCTTCTTCATAACCTACATAGCCCGGAGGCGCTCCTACTAATCGCGATACACTGAATTTCTCCATGTATTCACTCATGTCAATGCGCACCAGCGAATCTTCTTTATCAAATAAATAAGTCGCTAATACCTTAGCCATTTCTGTCTTTCCAACACCCGTTGGGCCTAAAAAGATAAATGAACCAATTGGTTTCTGTGGATCCTTTAACCCAACACGCGTCCGTTGAATCGCTTTCACTAATTTCTTAACCGCATCTCCTTGACCAATCACATGTTTGGTCAATTCTGCTTCCATTTGAAGTAATTTCTCACCTTCTTTGGCAGCCACACGATTAACAGGAATTCCTGTCATTTGAGCGATAACCTCAGCCACACTTTCTTCGTTGACCGTAAACTTCTGCTTCTTTGACTCCTCCTCCCAACTATTTTTCGCATGATCTAATTGCTCAATTAACTTCTTTTCACGATCACGCAATTGGGCTGCTTCTTCATATTTCTGCGATTTCACCACTTGATTTTTCTCCTTTTTAACCAATTCAATTTGGTTTTCTAAGGCAACAATATCCGCAGGAACCTGAATGTTGGCTATATGAACACGTGCACCTACTTCATCCATTACATCAATCGCCTTATCCGGCAAGAAACGATCTGAAATGTAGCGATCTGATAACTTAACAGCCGAAACAATCGCTTCAGGTGTATAAATTACATGGTGATGCTCTTCATACTTGTCCTTAATATTATTTAGGATTTCAATCGTCTCGTCGATACTTGTCGCATCGACCATCACCGTTTGAAAACGACGCGCTAAAGCGCCATCTTTTTCGATATACTGACGGTATTCATCCAATGTCGTTGCACCAATCACCTGAATATCACCGCGCGCTAAAGCCGGTTTAAACATATTCGATGCATCCAATGAACCCGAAGCGCCACCAGCACCTACAATGGTGTGTAATTCATCAATGAATAGTATAACATCCGTTGATTTCTCCAATTCATTCATCACTGCCTTCATCCGCTCCTCAAATTGACCTCTGTATTTAGTACCAGCCACTAATGAAGCAATATCCAGTGTAACAACACGCTTTCCAAATAAGACACGCGAAACCTTCTTTTGAATAATGCGCAAAGCCAAACCTTCGGCAATCGCCGTCTTACCCACACCCGGTTCTCCGATCAAAATAGGATTATTTTTCTTGCGACGCGATAAAATCTGAGCAACACGCTCGATTTCCTTTTCACGCCCAACAATCGGGTCAAGCTTCCCATTTTCAGCAATTTTTGTCAAATCACGACCAAAATTATCTAATACAGGTGTTTTACTTTTTTCAGTTCCTTTCGC
>CANHKE010000027.1 GCA_947461155.1 Cytophagaceae bacterium
ACTTGCCATTCCGTCGAGCAAAATTGATTATCAATGCGAACGACATATGGACTACGATTTAACGTAAAGCCAAAACCACGCCCCGCCTCTTCAAACGAATTTTTTAAGCGTTCGCGTAAGGTGCCATAGGCCCATCCGTAAGGTGTCTCGTTTAAATCACCGACCAAAATGACCGGATATAAGCTTTGCTGGATCAATCGATTGATCTGCGTCATCTCATCTTTATGTTGGACAAATCCCTTTCGCAACGAAGCGATGATGCCACGACCTTCCCGCTTGGCATCTTCATAATCTTGGTCGCGAATCTTGCCCGTGACCTTTCCCACACGAATGCCCATCGACCACAATTGTAAATTAATGACGCGAAACGTGTCTTTTTCGGCAACGATATCAGCTAACAAATACCCATTGGCCGAATTCCCAAACTGTTTGCCTTCTTGATGTATAATAGGAAACTTAGAAAAAATAGCGAGCCCCATTTTTTCATTTTTATCAAATAATTCTTCTTTCAACGGAATGAATGCAAAATGCGGATAATTTTCCTTCATCAAATTGATTGTCCGATACGCCTTGCGATCCGCATGCGAATAAAATTCTTGAAAACACTTGATGTCGGAACTGTAGTCCAACATAAATTTTTTCAATGATTTGACTTTTTCTTTATTGGCTTCATAACTATTGGAATACATGCCATAAACATTGTAGCTCATGACGCGAATGGCAGATTTGGGTGATTTGACGGGCGTATTCCACGAAAAACTTCGTTGGATAAAGCTGTACCCGAGCACTAAAACGAGTAAGGGTAATAATGCGCGTTTGGCCCGACGGAATACCCAATAAACCAAGGATAAAAAACAAAGTATTTGCGCATAAGGGAGCGTCATCATAAGGAAGCCGGCCAACCAATGATCAATGACTAAGGAATAGCTCAAAAGATACGTGAGGAGCGTGTAAAGGCACAAGGGTAAGGTGCCTAGCCAGATGATGGAGGAAATGATTTTTTTAACGACAGGTTCTTCTTGCTTACGCTTGGCCATGCTCAAAGATACACATTGAAATGCATTTTATAAATTTTGTAAAGACCTTTGGGATTTTTCAATTTATTTCCTACTTTTGCAATCCCTTTTAGGGGAAATAGTTTTTAGCAGCGCATTCAATTTTAAAAATAACATATTATGGCAAAGGTTTGTCAATTAACTGGAAAGAGAACTCGTGTAGGTAACAACGTATCACACGCGAACAACAAGACAAAACGTAAGTTTTATCCAAACTTGCAGACAAAGAAATTTTTCTTAGAGTCTGAAGGTGTTTGGGTTCGTATGAAGGTATGTGCGAAAGCAATTCGTACAATCAACAAAAACGGTTTCGAGAAAACATTAATCGCTTCTGCTCGTAAGGGTACATTGTCGATCTAATTATATCAATATTTTTATCGAAATTAGCCTCCTTGAAATCAAGGAGGCTTTTTTTATTTACTCATGTTGACAACCGAAGAAATCAATCGCTACCAAAAACAGCTAGCCATTCCAGAATGGGATGCTAGTCAGCAATTGCGTTTAAAAAATGCCCATATACTTATTGTAGGGGCTGGAGGTTTAGGCGTGGCTGCGATTCCGTACCTGGCTGCGGCAGGGGTAGGTCGCTTAACGATCATCGATCACGATCAGGTGGAGTTGAGTAATTTAGGCCGACAAATCATTTACCGGACAGATCAAGTCGGGCAATCCAAGGCCTTGTTAGCCAAAGCTTTCGCCGAATCACTGAATCCCCATGTATCAGTGGAGGCGATTGTTGAGAAATTTTCATTCGCCAATCATACGCGTGTTCAGGATGTTGATTTAGTCATCGATTGTACGGATAATTTTGATACGCGGTACTTGATCAACGACAGTTGTGTGAAATTCGGCAAGGCTTTTGTTTATGCCGCGATTCATACCTGGGAAGGTCAATTAGCGGTTTGTAATGCGTTTGGAACAGGGCCAACATACCGGTGTTTGTTCCCGGATGAGCCTTCGGCGGGTGAAATACCCACGTGCAACGAAGCTGGGGTTCTAGGGTTTTTACCTGGGATGTTGGGCTTAATGCAAGCCAAAGAAGCTATTTTTTATTTAGCGGGATTGGATTCCCCCGCGCAAAGTCAGTTACTTCGCTGGGACTCGCGCAGCATGCGCATGCATGCGTTCCGGATGGAACGTTCAGCTGATGCGGCAGATCGGATTTTCCCAACTAAAAAGGTGGAAGCCATTGAAATTTCGGCTAGGGAAGTTGCCGCCCGTTTGCTATCTGGTGAAATTCAATTTGTTTTAGATGTTCGGGAGCCGTTTGAATGGGACTTAGCTAGTCTTCCGGGCGCGATACAAATGCCAATGAATTCCTTGCAGCCTGACCTTATTCCTAAAGAAGCAAAGGGCGCTGTGCTATGTCACCATGGCATGCGTTCGATGTACGTGCTCAAGCACTTGCAAGCGCAAGGCTTTGCGAATCTGCTGAATGTGGCAGGTGGGATCGATGCCTGGTCACGTGAAGTGGACGCATCTATTCCGCGCTACTAAGAAACGATATCGCCATATAAGTCGAATTCCTCGGCCTTATTGATTTTCACTTGCACAAAATCTCCCTGACGGGCATATTGTTCCGCTGGAATTAAAACCTCATTATCCACTTCTGGTGAATCGTGTTCCGTACGCCCCACAAAGAATCCGCTTTCCTTACGATCAATCATCACTTTATACGTCTGACCAATTTTCGCTTGATTCAACTCCTCCGAAATGCCTTGTTGGAGCGCCATAATCTCATCCGAACGCTCTTGTTTGACCTCCTCAGGAACATTGTCTTCCACAGAATATGCGTGCGTATTTTCCTCATGCGAATAATTAAAGATGCCTAATCGGTCAAAGCGCATGCGCTCCACAAAGGAATAGGTCTCGTCAAAATCAGCTTCTGTTTCGCCTGGGTAGCCTGAAATTAGGGTGGTCCGTAAGGCGATACCTGGAACTTTTTCGCGGATATCCGTGATGAGTTGTTCTGTTTTTTCGCGGGTGATGCCGCGGCGCATGTGTTTCAACATGGCATCAGAACCGCTTTGTAAAGGCATATCTAAGTACTTGCAAATATTGTCACGCTCAGCCATTGCATCCAAAATTTCCATCGGAAAACCAGCTGGATACGCATATTGCAAGCGAATCCACTCCACACCTGGCACGTCTGAAAGACGCTCCAATAATTCTTTTAGTTGGCGGCCTGATTTTCCCTCACCCTTCAAATCCAATCCGTAAAATGTTAAATCTTGAGCAATCAGAATCAATTCTTTGGTGCCTTTTTTGGCTAATGAAGTGGCTTCTTTGACTAATTCGTCCATGGGGCGAGACACGTGGCCACCGCGCATGATTGGGATGGCGCAGAAACTACACGGTCGATCGCAGCCTTCCGCAATCTTCAAATAGGCGTAATGTGCGGGTGTGGTTAATAATCGTTCGCCTACGAGCTCATGTTTGTAGTCTGCCTTCAACGCCTTCAACAAACGCGGCAATTCATTTGTCCCAAAGAACGAATCGACCATCGGGATTTCTCTTTCTAGATCGTCTTTGTAGCGGTGCGAAAGGCAACCCGTTACATATAGTTTATCAATCTTGCCGGCTTCTTTGGCATCTGCGTAACGCAAAATGGTGTCGATTGACTCTTGTTTGGCATTGTCGATGAATCCACATGTATTCACCACGACGATGTTAGCGGTGTCTTTTTTTGCTTCGTGGGTTACTTCCAAGCCATTGCCTTTTAATTGGGTGAAAAGGACTTCTGAGTCAACTAGGTTTTTGGAACAACCTAGGGTAACGATGTTAATGGATGGCTTGAGACTAACTTTGGTTTTCATACATGTGTTGAATAAGCATGCAATTTACGAATAAATTTGGAGGGTTTTAGCGGAAATATTGGGTCGCGGGATACAAGTGTTGAATTCTTTTTTTAGTATTGTAATTCATAAACTTATTTATCCTCATGAAAAAATTGATATTCATTTGTGCTTGTATGGCATCTGGTTTGATGGCATTTGGGCAGGGAGTAAACACGCTTTCGAAGCAAGAAAAGAAGGCAGGAGTTAAATTATTATTTGACGGAAAAACATTTGCTGGATGGCATACCTACGGAAAACCCGGGAAAGTAGGTGCGTCATGGACAATCGAAAACGGCATCATCGGATTCGATTTAGCCAAAAAAGACGGTGGGGATTTGATTACAGATGCTGAATATGTCAATTATGACTTTTCGGTGGATTGGAAAATCTCACCCAATGGAAATAGTGGGATCATCTTTAATGTCACAGAAGATCCGGTTAAATACCACAGCACGTACAATACAGGTCCTGAAATGCAGGTTTTAGACGATGCTGGTCATCCAGATGGTAAAATCAACAAGCATAATTCGGGCGATTTATATGACTTGATCAAGTCATCCGTGAATGTCACTAAGCCAGTTGGCGAATGGAACACCGCACGCATTGTCAACAATCGTGGTCTGTTGCAATTGTATTTAAATGGATCAAAAGTTGTGGAAACACGTACGGATGATGCGAATTGGAAGGCGATGGTTGCCGGCTCGAAATTCAAAACGATGCCAGGTTTTGGTGTGAATATGCAAGGACGTATTGCTTTGCAAGATCACGGAAATCCAGTTTGGTACCGAAACATTAAGCTAAAGGAATTGTAAAAAAATAGGGGGTTTCGGCCCCCTATTTTATTTTGATACGTAGTAAATTCATGTCGGAGGTGATGAACACATATTTGCCATCTGCTCCGCCAAATGCCACATTTGAATTGCGATTTCCAGTGGCGATTCTACCTAGTAATTTTCCAGCGGAATTAATCACTAACACGCCGCCGGGACCCGTTGTCCACACATTTCCTTTGGCGTCCACTTTCATGCCGTCATAGCCGCCGCGAATGCCTTGTTTGGCTAATTCTGCAGCATCAAAAAATACGCGACCTTCACCGAGGTTTCCTTGTTTATCTACTGGATAGGCCTTGATGTAGGTAGGAGCTTCGGAAGTTCCTACGTACAAGAGACTTTCATCCGGATTGAAAGCGAGTCCGTTTGGTCGGCCTAAATCCTTAATCTGTAAACTAATTTCCCCTTTCGTGTTGATTCGATATACCCCCTGAAAATCGAGTTCTTTGGCTGGTTCTGGTTTGCCGCGGCCGGGTAATCCGTAGGGAGGATCGGTGAAATAATAGTCGCCCGATTTTTTTTGTACGAGGTCATTCGGGCTGTTTAGTTGTTTCCCTTCGAAGGTGTGGGCTAAGGTTTTCTTTTGATCTGGGTGATGTATTGGCATTTCGGCAATGCGGCGATCTCCATGTTCACAAGAAACCAAGTTTCCTTTCAAGTTAATAATCAAACCATTGGCTCCTGGCTCCTCTGAATAAACGCCTGTGCCGGTATAGCCAGCAGGTTTCAAGAATACCTCGAGTCCTTTGGCCTCCGACCATTTATGAATCGTATTTTCGGGCACATCCGTGAAGAGTAAATAGCCTTCTTTTTTGACCCAAACAGGGCCTTCCGACCACGTAAATCCGTTGGCAACAATTTCGATTTTAGCTGTCGTGTCGAGTAAAGCATCTAATCCCGCATCGTAGCGATGAATTTTGCCGATTGTTGGGTATTGTGCCATGGTGTTAACGCCCAGGCTCATGAGCCCTAACATGAATAGTATTTTTTTCATAAAGCAAAAAAAATGGGCCGAAGCCCATTTAATTAAAGGTTGTGTTTTTTGATTTCTTTGACTGCGAAATCGGCGGCACGTGCTGTCAATGCCATATAGGTTAATGATGGATTCACACATGAGGTTGACGTCATGCAGGCACCATCCGTCACGAATACGTTCTTCACGCCATGTAATTGGTTGTTGCCATTTAACACAGACGTTTTCGGATCGCGGCCCATACGTGCGGTTCCCATTTCGTGAATGGCCATACCCGGATAAGAACCGTTGTCGAATGCCCGAACGTTTTTCAAGCCGGCGCTTTCCAACATCTCTTTGGCATCTTCCATCATGTCCTTGCGCATCTTCATTTCGTTTTCTTTGAATTCAGCATCAAAAACAACGACTGGAATTCCCCACTTGTCTTTCGTCGTAGGGTCGAGGTACATTTTGTTTTCGTGGTAAGGCAATGTCTCGCCAAAACCACCCAAATTCATCGTCCACGGGCCTGGTTTCGTCATCGCATCCTTGTAGTCAGATCCGAAGCTCATGTCATTTACGCCCCGATTCCAGCTTTGGCGTGAACCGCCACCTTGGTAACCGAACCCACGTAAATAATCACGTTTGTCATTTCCAATGTTGCGGTAACGTGGGATGTAAATTCCATTTGCGCGGCGGCCAATGTAGTATTTGTCTTCATCGCCTTCCCAAGTACCTGCAGCACCCACGCGGAAGTGGTGGTCCATTAAATTATGTCCTAATTCACCTGAGTCATTACCCAAACCGTTTTGGAATCGAGATGATTTTGAATTTAATAATAGGGCTGTTGTCGCTACCGTAGACCCACAAACAAAGATGATTTTCGCGTAATATTCGCGTACGTCTTTGGTAACGGTATCGATTACGCGTACACCTGTTGCTTTTTGTTTTGCATTGTCAAACAAAATTTCGGAAACAACGGAGTCTGGACGTAAGGTCAATAATCCTGTTTTCGCCGCTGGAGGTAACGTACATGATTGCGTGCTGAAATAAGCGCCATACGGACAACCTAGTCGGCATTTATTGCGGTACTGGCACGCAGAGCGGCCAATTTTCAATTGTGCTTCTTTGGCTTCTGACAAGTTAGCTACGCGGCCAATCGTCATGTTACGACCTGGGAAATTTTTCTCAATGCGCTGACGCACTTCTTTTTCCACGCAGTACATGTCCATTGGTTTCAAGAATTCGGAATCCGGTAGTTGGGGTAATCCCAAAGCCTCTCCGGAGATACCTACGTGTTTTTCCACGTATGAATACCAGGGAGCGATATCTTTGTAGCGAATTGGCCAGTCGACCGCGATGCCATCTTTTAGATTGGCTTCAAAGTCGATGTCTGACAACCGATAGGTTTGGCGACCCCACATGATGGATTTTCCTCCGACGATATCTGGGCGGAACCAGTCGAAGCGCTTCACTTCTTTGTACATCGCATCGGAATCGTTCATCCAATATTTCTCGGTCATCTCGTTGTATGGATAGTCGCGGGAAAGTTTCGGGTGGGAAGCCTTTTGCTCGTTAGTCAATAAACCATTGTATTTAAAATCCCAAGGATCTTTGTAGCTCGGTTCGTAGGCGGTTACGTGGTCGAATTTCTTGCCTTTTTCAAGTACAAGTACCCGCATGCCTTTTTCAGTTAATTCTTTGGCGGCATAACCGCCGGAAACTCCAGATCCTACCACGATGGCGTCATAGGTCATGGATTTGATTGCGTCAATATTCAGATTCATAGTGCCCACGTTTTTTGAGTTGGAGATAATGGCATGCAGCCGTCAAATTTGCCTGGAATCGGTAAGTAGTCCAATGCTTTGGTTGCCCCGATTTCAGAGGTGAAATATCCGGTGGTGGTCAATTCCTTAATCATAAAGAAGAAGGTCGGTTGGCCTTTCGCGCTTTTGCGTGCGGCATCGGATTCCAACATACTGGTGGTCAATGCATCTTTGCGTTGGGTTAAGCTCGCTTCTGCGAACCCTTTCCCAAAACGTGTTTGGCAGTCTGCCTCCAATTTGGTCAAACCAGCAGCGAATACTTTTTGGCTTGCTTCTGGATAACAATCTTGGACAACGCGTAAGATGAATTTCTCAACGCCGGCAGCTTTTGCGCCAGGTGTGTCTGTGGTAGGAATAATAATATCGGCGATTTCAGCTACAAGAGATTCTTGTGAAGCAGAGAATTGCACAAAGGTGGGATGTGATTTTTTTCCCTGAATACCAGCCATGGCAGGTGCGGAAATCATGCCTCCCATGAGGATGGCTACCCGCTGGATGGCTTCTCTTCTGTTTACGTTCATGTTTAATAGGATTTTACAAGTCAAATATAGGATATTTTTTTACGTTGCCAAACAGCTATGAGTTCCGTAGCTTTGCCAAACCTTACAGGATTGGCAAAGCTTAGTCCCATAGAGAAACGAAATTCAGCGTATGTTCCTTGTATCAGTAAACGCATTATCTCAACAAATCCAACAAGCCATTGCGCATCTTTATTCCGCAAATGAAGCGAAAGCCATTGCGCATGCCTATTTGAACATGACTTGTGGGGTAAATACCTTAGATATTTTAATGGATAAAGCGGTCGAGGAACCTGCGCATTTCAAGGATGCATTAAGTCAATTAATTGCCGGAGTACCCCTACAATACGTGACAGGTAAGGCTTATTTTTACGACCGATTATTTTCGTTGAATTCCGCCACGCTGATCCCGCGTCCAGAAACGGAGGAGTTGGTTAGTCACGTACTGAAGCTTATGGGGAATGAAGAACTGCACTTGCTCGATATTGGCACCGGTTCCGGATGCATCGCCATTTCGCTAGCCCTGGAGGCGCCGAATGCCCATGTTACTGCTTGGGACGTAGCTGCCGAAGCCATTGCGAAAGCCAGCGAAAATGCCAGCCAGTTAGGCGCGCAAGTTACGTTTAGCCAACAAGATGTTTTTGCTTGGTCGACAACGGATTCAAAAATGTGGGACATCATCGTTTCCAATCCACCGTATGTGTTGGACGCCGAAAAAGTGGAGATGGAAGCGCATGTGTTGAATCACGAACCGCATTTGGCCTTGTTTGTACCCGATGCGGATCCACTGAGATTTTATCGCGTAATTGGCGAAATGGCCCAGGAGCGTCTAAAGCCCGGCGGATACCTTTGCTTCGAAATCAACCGGGCTTTTGGTACGCAAAATGTTTCGTTAGCCGAAGCGCAAGGATTTCAAAATATTCAAATACGGAAAGATTTTCATGGTAATGATCGCATGCTTATTGCGCAACGATCGTCTCATTAATACCTATCAAAAAAGCAAAATCTTTGGCAATATCCTTGAAGCGTTTGTAACGACCTGAGGCTCCGCCGTGGCCTGCCGACATATCGCAGTCGAGCAATAGGATGTTCGAATCTGTTTTCAGTTTACGAAGTTTGGCGACCCATTTGGCAGGTTCCCAATATTGCACCTGCGAATCGTGTAAGCCTGTTGTGACAAAAATATGCGGATAC
>CANHKE010000028.1 GCA_947461155.1 Cytophagaceae bacterium
ATCCTTCTGCACTACGGGCCATACCGCATTCATCCCACATGATTTTACCTAAACGCTTGTGGAAATAATCAACGGGCTTAGAGCCTTTGATATTCATTAACGTTTCTAAGCGATCACGTACTTCTTTTTCTGCGGCAACAAATGCTTCAGAGTCCGTTGACATCGCAGGTGTGCGAATTTCAGATGCTAAGTAATTTCCAATGGTATACGGAATCACGAAATAACCATCCGCTAAACCTTGCATCAAAGCAGATGCACCCAAACGGTTAGCCCCATGATCAGAGAAGTTTGCTTCTCCTAACGCATATAAGCCCGGAATGGTTGTCATCAAGTTGTAATCCACCCAAAGTCCACCCATCGTATAGTGAACTGCTGGATAAATACGCATCGGAACTTCGTACGGGTCTTCACCTGTAATTTGTTTGTACATGTCAAACAAGTTGCCGTATTTCTCTTTTACGACTGCCTTACCCATCGCTTGAATTTCTTCGTCAGATGGATTGTGCATGTTGTTTTTATTTGCTTCTCCTTTTCCGTAGCGGATGATCGCCGCAGCGTAATCCAAATATACGGCCATTTTAGATGTGCCAACACCGAAACCGGCATCACAACGTTCCTTGGCAGCACGCGACGCGATGTCACGTGGTACTAAGTTTCCGAACGCAGGGTAGCGGCGCTCCAAGTAATAATCTCTTTCTTCTTCCGGAATCTCGTTCGCCTTGCGCGTGTCGTTTTCCTTTTTAGGTACCCAAATACGACCGTCATTACGTAATGACTCGGACATTAGGGTTAATTTCGATTGGTGGTCACCTGAAACGGGAATACAAGTGGGGTGAATCTGTGTATAACACGGATTTGCGAAGAATGCACCTTTTTTGTTCGCTTTCCAAGCCGCTGTCACGTTTGATCCCATGGCGTTCGTAGACAAATAAAATACGTTTCCGTATCCACCCGTACACAACAATACCGCATGACCGAAGTGGCGCTCCAAAGCTCCAGTAACTGAATCGCGTGCAATAATACCACGTGCTTTGCCGTCGATTGTCACGACATCAAGCATTTCATGGCGCGTGTATAATTTCACGTTACCCATACCTACTTGACGTTGCAAAGCAGAATAAGCACCCAATAATAATTGTTGGCCCGTTTGTCCAGCCGCATAAAACGTACGCTGAACTTGCGTTCCACCGAATGAACGGTTTGAAAGCAATCCGCCGTATTCACGTGCAAAAGGAACACCTTGCGCCACACATTGGTCAATGATGTTTCCGGATACTTCAGCTAAACGATGTACGTTCGCCTCACGAGCGCGGTAATCGCCACCTTTGATTGTATCATAAAACAAACGGTACACAGAGTCACCATCGTTTTGGTAGTTTTTTGCTGCATTGATACCTCCTTGTGCAGCAATCGAGTGCGCACGACGTGGAGAATCTTGGAAACAAAATACTTTTACTTTATATCCTAACTCAGCTAATGAGGCTGCCGCAGAAGCTCCCGCTAAACCTGAACCTACAATCACAATTTCCAGTGAACGTTTGTTGGCAGGGTTAACCAAAGGCACGCTTGAGCGGTACTTGGTCCATTTTTCAGCCAGTGAACCTTCTGGAATTTTAGCATCTAATTTTGTCATAATCGTATCAGCTGAGGAATTATTGAATCAAATTAAAATAGAAGGCAATCGGCATCGCAGCAAAAGCAGCTGCAATGATAATGGAGTATATCGCACCAATCGCCTTGATGGTTGGTGTGTATTTCGGGTGATTCCAACCAATCGTTTGGAAAGCACTTTGAAAACCATGTAATAAGTGATAACCAAGTGAAATACAACCTAACACGTAGATAGCCACGATAAGTGGGCTTTGGAAAACAATTTGCATTTCGTTGTACAAGGTGTGTGTCTCCGTTAAGTCATTTGTTAAACGCGAGAAATACCAAAAATGCTTTAAGTGGATGATTAAGAACAAAAGTAATAATGTTCCCAATAGACCCATCGAACGGGAATACCATTTGCTGTTTGCAGCACCATCAACTACCGCATAAGCGACCGGACGTTTTTTCTTGTTGTCCAACCACAAGCGAAGGCCATCAAAAATGTGCAACAATAAACCGCCAAACAAAACAATCTCCATCGTACGGATGATCGGGTTGTGTGCCATGAATTCAGCACCTTCATTAAACGCAACACCACCATCATTTAAAAAGATAGTCGCATTTAAACCGCAATGAACGATGAGGAAGCTGATCAAAAATAGGCCGGTAATTGCCATGAGGAGCTTTTTTCCAAGAGAGGAGTTAAGAGATTTTGCTAGCCAAGCCATATGTAAGGGTATTAGATTTAGGTAAAAACATTCAAAGCGTTTGTTGATTCTAACAATGCACCTGAATTTTAGCCTTCAAAACTACAATTCAATCGCTTGTCAATCAAATTAATCGCTTAAAAAATCTATTTTTTTTAATTATTCGATTTGACCTTATTAACTTGCTCATCTACTTGATTGTTTTATGCGGAAATATATTTTAATCCTCTTTTTAGCCTTTTTTTCGGTTACTCAGCTCATGGCCACCCATTTAAAAGGAGGAGAGATTACCGTTAAACGTATTTCGGACAAAACATTAACCTACGAATTCACCTTAACGACGTTTACCGAAAACAACGCTGCGAATGATCAGCAGGAAGATGTGAATTTTTGTTTCGGGGATGGTTCTGGTATTTTTAAAGCAAAAAGGTGCTGTGGAACACCCATCAATCTCGGTAACGGAACCTTGAAAAACATCTATAAAATTGAATATACGTATCCAGCTCCTTCACTCGTATACCGCGTGTCGGTTGCCATACCCAATCGGAACGACGGCGTTCGAAATATTAGCAGGTCGGTAGATGTTGCTTTTTATGTCGAAACAAGTTTCTCCATAAACTCAGGTCTCGGTTTAAATTCCACCCCTTTATTACTAAATCCTGCCGTGGACCTAACGGCCATTGTGGGACAGAAATTTATACATAACGCCAATGCGGTCGACGCGGAGGGGGATAGTTTGGCCTACCGATTATCTGTATCAAAAACAGGGGATAGCGAAACATGTAGTGCGAGTAATCGGGGTATTTCTGCACCTAATTTTCGTCAACCGAATGAAGTTTCGTCAATTAAATCCACGTTTGATATCGATCCCTTAAGTGGGGATTTAGTCTGGGATACGCCTCAGGAATTGGGATTGTATAATTGTGCGTTTATCATTGAGGAATGGCGAAATGGTGTGAAAATTTCGGAAACCGTCCGCGATATGCAGATTGAGGTTAAAGATGCGGACAATAAGGCACCTAAGCTGAATGTCCCTGCAGATGTTTGTGTGTTAGCGGGTAGCAACATCGTCCAGACTATCACGGCGGAAGATGTGGTTTCGAAAACAGGTCGCATCGATCCATTGACGATATACAGTTTGGGGAATGTCTATGCGAATGTAGATCCTATTTATGCCGTATTGCAGCCATTTGCCTCATTTACTTCCATTCCCAAACAAGCATCACCTGCCAAAGGGACGTTTTCATGGCAGACAGCGTGCCAACATATCCGAAAGGAGCCTTATGATATTTTATTTAAAGTCGAAGACAATCCCCCAACGGCCATCGGGAATTCCATCAAGTTGGTCGATAGTAAAATTTGGAAAATACGTGTTTTAGCGCCCGCTGTTCAAGGATTAAAAGCAACGACAGGTACATCGAGTGTTAGCCTTTCTTGGACACCATATAATTGTGTATTGCCTAATACAGAATTGATCATTTATCGAAAATCGGGTCCATGTGTGACCGTTGTCAATAAATCATGCGGCACCGGAATGACCTTACCTGGATTTGTGCAGATAGGGCGGGTTAAAGCCAATGAAACGAGTTTTGAAGATAAGTCCTTACAAAAAAATACCAATTACACCTACGTCATCGTGGTGGCATTTACGAATTCAAAAGGCCTGGAGGATTTTAGTCCCATGTCGTCAGGTGTTTGTGCATTGATTGCCACGGCAGCTCCTGTGATGACCCAGGTATCCGTTTTGAAGACTTCTAAATCTATTGGAGAAATGCGTGTGAAGTGGTCGCGCCCGGTGAATATCGATACGGTATTGTTTCCAGGACCTTATCAATATCAACTGAAACGCGCGGAAGGTATTTCGGCTGTGGATTTTAAAGCCATCGGAAGCCCATTGGCAGATACGGTTTTCGTCGATAAGGGTCTGAATACCTTGGAGAAAGGTTATCGGTATCAGGTTGATGTATTTTATACCAAGAACCAAAAATTGGAATTGCTTGAATCGCCTACACCAGCCAGCTCAGTTCGTTTGCAGGGGGTGGCTGCCGGAAAGACCATTAAATTGAGCTGGGAAGCTAATGTGCCTTGGAACAATGCGTTTCAGGTGCATCGTATCTACCGGGATCGGGGAAATGGGGTATTTAATCAGATCAATGAAATCTCCGTTGCCGATCCATCGTCATTTGTGTATACAGATTTGGGTGTTGATTTTGTAACGGCGGATGGTAAATTTGATGTAACGATTTCGACAGATTCTACCTATTCTTATTATGTAGAAACGGTAGGTGAATACGCCCGACCTGTTTGGGCAAAGGGCTTGATTAATGCTTCTCAAGTGTTGGGCGTCAAATCCGTGATTGAGTTAAATCCATGTCCTCCGGTATTGAAATTAGGTTCCAATCCGTGTGATGCACCGAATGGAGATTGTGCGCCGACTAGTTTTTCGAATACATTGACATGGACGCCTACGGTCACGAATTTATGTGATCCACAGATTGATTATTACCGCGTATATGTGGCGAAGGCGGTGGATGGTAAATATAGTTTGCTGGGGGAGAAGAAGGAGCTTTCGATTGTGCACAGTCAGCCGAATTCCTATGTGGGATGTTATTATGTGACGGCCGTTAATTTGAATGGAAAAGAAAGTGGAAAAAGCAATGTAGTTTGTCAAGACAATTGTCCTTCGTTTGATTTGCCTAATTTAATTAGCCCGAATGGCGATCAAAAAAATGATACGTTTCTGCCGATGCGCTGTCCACGATTTGTCAATCAAGTCAAATGTACGATTGTCGACCGATTTGGCCAAGTGGTTTATACCTATGACGGACCTTTACTTGGTTTTGGATGGAATGGAAAAGGGCTAAATGGACAAGATGTTCCGATGGGATCGTATTTTTATACGTGTGAGGTTCAGTTCGAGGTTGTCGATGAATCGAAGAAAACGAAATCACTAAAGGGATGGGTCGAGCTAGTTCGTTAATCGTATTTATTGATGGAAACTGTGGTTTTTGTCAGTGGGCTAGCTGGTGCCTACGCACCATTTCCGTGGAGGATTTAGCCATTCATGCACAAGGGTCAGCGCTTTGGCATCATCAGCAGGAAAATATTCCAGATGTGCGCTGGGCTTTGGCCACGGTTCAAGTGGTGGATGCAGGTCGATTGTATATTAAATCAGCTGCCGTGGCAAAGGTATTCAGGCATGCCAAATGGCCGTTTCAGCCTTTGCGCCTCTTTTTTTTACTTCCAATGGGATTATTAGATTGGGGGTATGATTTTATCGCCAAGAACCGCTACTTTTTTGGAGGCAATGAGGCGTGTGAAATTAATTCGCAGGAAGGTAAGGTTTAGACGTTTGAAAGAATAGTGGTGTTAGGACTTCTTTCCATTGGACCGCAGCTATTTCAAGTGCTGCAAAATTATAGTGTACACCATCCCAGCGCATACCGCCGTCTTTGATCGCCTGTAAATTGGCCCCTTCGTAGGTATATTCAATTTCTTGTAGGATGCGAGTTTGGGCACGACGCACTTTAACTTGATCAGGTATATCTTGGCCGGCGTTGGATCGTGCAATCATGAATGCAAAATTCGGCTGGCCTAATAAATCGCGCGTTTTCTGAATATACCGTTTTGTGTAATAAATGATGTCGTTTTCAGGATCGTTGTAATCATTCTCACCATGAATAACAAGGACGGTACGCAGTCCTGTTTTTTTCATGTCTGTCAATAAACTTTGCTCGAAGCGGGCATAGGGGTAACGAATTTTCCAATCGTAGATTTTGTTTTCAAATTGTTCTCCGTAGGCTGATTTTCCCCATTGGATCGACGTGGTACCGCCTTGTCCAGTATTGTAGATGAGCACGGGTACGTTTAATTTCTTTTTGGTGTAATCGGCGACACGTCCCCAAAAACCGGGGTTGGCTCCAGAAATTGGCCATAATTTTATTTGGCACCAGGTTTTGTCGTAGTCTGTAATGAAGTAAGGTTCTTGCCCTTCGGAAATCGAATGGCCAATGACCGCAAATACTTCTCCCACGTTAATGGTTGTGGGCAATAAGCCATCCGTCGTCACCTTGCCATCTGCGGTCAGTTGAATTTGGGCATAGTACCCGCCGCCTTGTAATTTATAATTGCCCGAAAATTTCTTGTTTGGGATATCAACGGTTAAATTTTGCCAGTCGGTCGATTGACCGCCCAGTCGGCTTACAAACTTGATTTTAGCCGTTTGGAAGGTAACACCTGCTTGTCCTTGGATAATGACTTCGCCTTCATTTGCGTTGGAACGCTGTACAAATGTTCTGCTTTTTTCGATATCAATGCTGGCCGTTGCCGGTGCTAAAAAAGTATCGTTGGGGGAAATAGGTTCTTTGTCGGCCGAGCAAGCGCCCAAGACAAAAAGGGAAATAAAAAGAATGCTTACGGTTAATAATCGTTTGTGCATTTGATCGCGTTGTTTTTAAAAGCGGCTAGAAAAAATTATCTTTGCCGAGCTAAAATTTAGTCCAAATTTAACAAATTTAAAATGAAAGCATATATTTTTCCCGGTCAAGGTTCTCAATTTCCAGGTATGGCGAAGGATTTGTACGAGCAATATGATTTGGCTCGTTCGATCGTAGATGAAGCGGATTCTATTTTAGGATTTTCGTTAGCGAAGGTCATGTTTGAGGGGACAGATGAGGAGTTGAAGCAAACGCGAGTAACCCAACCGGCCATTTATTTGCATTCGGTATTGGTGGCAAAACTTGGTAAGGGTTTTCATCCGGCTATGGTGGCAGGTCACTCGTTGGGTGAATTTTCTGCGTTGGTGGCTGCTGGTGGATTGGCTTGGCAAGATGGATTGCAATTGGTATACAAGCGTGCGTTAGCGATGCAAAAGGCATGTGAAATTCAGCCAAGTACAATGGCGGCTGTTTTAGGCTTGCCAGATGCCACAATCGAGGAAATTTGTGCGGCATACGGTGCGGGTGTTGTGGCCGCTAATTATAATTGTCCAGGTCAGGTGGTGATTTCAGGTTCCGTGGAAGGGATTGAGATCGTGGGAAATCAGTTGAAGGAAGCGGGAGCGAAGCGCGTTTTGCCATTGCCGGTAGGCGGCGCATTCCACTCGCCATTTATGGAGCCAGCGCGGATTGAACTAGCGGCAGCGATTGAGGCGACAGCCATTGCAAACCCGGTTTGTCCAATCTTTCAAAATGTCAATGCGCAGGCTTCTCAAGATTCAGGTCAAATTAAAGCGAATTTGATTGCCCAATTAACCGGAGCGGTTCGTTGGACGCAATCGGTGGAGGCGATGGTTGCCGCAGGGGCGACTGAATTTATTGAGTGTGGTCCAGGGAAAGTATTACAAGGATTGGTTCGTAAGATTCATGCGGAGGCTGTTGTGTCTTCGATGGAATTGGCTGATTAATAAGGACTAGCCCATTGGAGGCTGAAATAATTGATTTTTTTTTAAGTGATATTTGATTATTTCCAAGATAGACCTTACTTTTGCATCACAATTTTGGTATTGACCTATGGTGTAATGGTAACACACCAGTTTTTGGTTCTGGTTTTCTAGGTTCGAATCCTGGTAGGTCAACGAAATAAAAATAAAAGCCTTCTGCAGTAATGCGGGAGGCTTTTTTTGTTGGTTTAGTTTTAGATGAAAAATTGGGTGAAGGTATCATAGGCAAACCAAATGCCTAGGAGTATACTTATCATTTTAAAGATCAAAATGGTCCACTTGATGTATTTGGGGAGTTCGTTGTTATTTTCTTCCATCGGATTTTGCAGCTTTGTTTTGTAATCCTACGCACAAAAAATACGAGCTGAAAATGCAATCGCGTTAATTGCGTTTTTCACGCATGGCAAAATTAAAGATTGATGAGTTTTTCCGAGGCCTCTCGTTTTAACTGATAATCCACATAGCGCTTATCCGTTGCGGATTGATTCCGTGTGATCGCTTCTGATATTTCGAAATAACGCTCAAAAAAAACGTTGAGGCTTGTGATAAATTTGGATCGATACTGCCGTTGGCTTTCAATCGATTTATCCGCACAACCGAGTAGGTAATTTAGTTCGTCGGTGGTGCAAGTCAGATCGTCTTTTTTGACCATGAATTTCAGAAATGCTTCTCCTTCGGCCGGCAATTGATTCCAGATGTTTTGCGTTTTCAGCTTTTTGTTTTTGGTCAGGAGTATGACCAACCACACTAAAATAGCAATAATAACGATGTACAAATAATTGATCCAAGTGGACCACGAGACCTTATTGTACCACACATTAGGTGTATAAAAGTCGCCTAAAATAATGCTTGATTTTTTAAGTGTCTGGATATCGATTGAATCTAATTTAATTTCAAATTTGTTTTGATTGTATGTTCGTTGAAAGGAATAAACCTTATTTCCTTTGGCATACAGATATTTGGCGAGCAAGAAAAAGGAATGATTTTTGCCTTGATAGCGATAAATCTTATTGGCTACTGGGTCAATAAATTCTTCATAACCAATTTCATGACTAAAGAATAATGGTGAAACCCAACGGCCATTTTGCTTGGCAAAATTTTTCAGATTGGGGTTATTGAATTGAACAAAGCCCATTTCCGTCCAAGTATTAGATTTAAAATCGAATTGATAAAACGGGTAGTCGTCATCCGATTTTTCTTGATAGAGGGGTGGAATTTCCAAACTGTATAGGAAATCCGATTGAGGATCGTACCCGCCAAACCGGCTTGATATACCCTGGGGGCCTTTTTCATTGATGCTAGAATAGTAATCCCATTCCTTGGATTTAGCATTGAAATAAGTGGGAATGCTATGGATGCGCCAAAAACCTTGCCCCCCGACGCTAAAAATGGTGTCTTTTCGACTGAATTGAATGGCATCGAAATTAAATCCTCGAA
>CANHKE010000029.1 GCA_947461155.1 Cytophagaceae bacterium
AGGCTGATAGGCAATTTCCGGACCATCCGTTAATGTGCTATCATACCCATCTTGGCCTGCTATGCAATGCAAGACTAAAGCTAAATCTTCCACATGATGGGCCATCGGTCCGATGGAATCAAAGGATGAAGCATAGGCAATTAGGCCCCAGCGCGACACACGGCCATACGTGGGCTTCAACCCCATAATCCCACAAAATGCGGCTGGCATACGAATGGAACCACCTGTATCTGTTCCTAAAGAAACTTGGCACATGCCTGCTTGAACGGCAACGGCAGATCCGCCGGAACTACCACCCGCCACATGAGCGGTATTGGCATAATTCAAAACTGGGCCAAACGACGAATTTTCATTGGTAGACCCCATCCCAAACTCATCGCAATTTTGTCGGCCTATAATAATCGCATCTGCATCCAACAGACGCTGAACGGCTGTAGCTGAAAAGGTAGATTCGAAGCCATTTAATATTTGACTACCTGCTTGTGAACCATGTGATTCGTAGCAAAGTAGGTCTTTGATTCCCACAACCAAACCGGCTAAAGCTCCGGCCTGACCAGCTGCAATTTTCGAATCAATCTCTACAGCACGCGCAAGAGCTTCTTCCCGATAAACAGCCAAAAATGCATTCAATTGCTCATTATGAGCATCTATTTGCGCTAAATGGTTTCGAACTAAGCCAACACACGACTGTTCGCCTGCGTTTAACTGCCTACGTATTTCCGAATAAGGGAGGGGCAATTGATTCATTAAAAAAGGGGATTCATTAAAACACAAAAGCATAGTTGGCGTAATCACCAACTATGCATTTTTAAACTAAAATCGAAAGATTACTTTTTCGTTTCGTCTAGTTCTTTATTGATTTGATCTTTTACTTCATTTTTAGCATCCTGAAATTCACGAATACCTTTTCCAAGGCCACGCATTAATTCAGGCAATTTTTTACCTCCAAAAAACAAAAGAATGGCTAAACCGATTAGCAATAATTCACCGCCACCTAAACCATTCAAAAACAATAATATACTTGAGATGTTCATTTTGTCAAATTTTTATTTTTGTAAATATATTCAATAGTCGTTAAAAATCCTTCTTAAAGGCTCAAACATTCACATGTTTTTCAAATTCATCTAACTCATTTTTAATGGATTTTCCGACCCACAAAACAAGTGCCAAATCATCCGTAAATCCGATTAATGGAAGTACGTCTGGAATAAAATCAAATGGTGAAACAAAATAAAATAAAACAGCCACTATTTTCACTAACGTTAAAGCAGGCATTTTCTTATATCTACCCTGCACATACGCTTTTATCATTTCACTAAATAACAAAACATAATGATTCAATAAACGTACCACCGTTAAATTACTTTGCGCCGCTAGTTCACTTACTTTCTTAAGTGATTGTTGCACAATACGCAATAAACCCACTTTATCTTGAGCCATGACCGATTCTGCTTTATCCATTGCTTTTTCAAAGAAAGGCGATGAGACGATACGATCAATAAAATTCGATTGCTTAGACATAATCTTTATTTAATCCTTAAATATACTAAAATGAACCTAAAAACGAAGCGGTATTATCCTTAAATCATTTCATTTTAAAAATAGATTCAATAATTGGCGATTATGTCTTATTTTTGCGCTGTTTTTGAATCAATCTTTCCTAAATATAAACACAATGAAAATCACCGTAGTAGGAGCTGGTGCCGTAGGGGCAACTTGCGCTGACAACATCGCTAGAAAAGAATTAGCAGATGAATTAGTATTATTAGATATCAAAGAAGGTATTGCGGAAGGCAAGACACTTGATATGTTCCAAACAGCCTCTTTGTTAGGTTTTGACACAAAGTTAGTTGGTTCTACAAGTGACTATTCAAAGACAGCAAATTCAGATGTCGTTGTTATTACTTCAGGTTTACCACGTAAGCCAGGTATGACGCGTGAAGAGTTAATCGGCGTAAATGCAGGTATCGTTAAGAGTGTTGTCGAAAACATCTTAAAATTCTCTAAAAACCCAATCATCGTGATCATTTCTAACCCAATGGATACGATGACTTATTTAGCACAATCAGTTGCTGGATTAGACAAACACCGCATCATCGGTATGGGGGGAACATTGGACTCTGCTCGTTTTAAATGCTATTTAGCGAAAGCAATGGATGTATCTATCAATGATATTCACGGTACGGTTATCGGTGGTCACGGAGATACAACAATGATTCCTTTGAAGCGATTAGCTACGTACAATGGTGTTCCAGTTAGCCAATTCTTAGATGCTGAAACATTAGACAAAGTAGCAGCTGACACGATGGTAGGCGGAGCCACTTTAACTGGTTTATTAGGTACTTCAGCTTGGTATGCGCCAGGTGCTGCGGGTGCTGCATTGGTAGAAGCAATCGTTCGTGACGAGAAAAAAATCATGTCATGCTGCGTATCCCTTGAAGGTGAATATGGTCAATCCGATATTTGCTTAGGTGTTCCTGTCGTGTTAGGCAAGAATGGTTGGGAGAAAATCGTGGACTACAAATTAACAGAAGATGAGCAAGCGGCTTTCAACAAATCGGCTGAAGCGGTTCGTAATATGAATTCTGTATTAGCGACTTTGTCTATCTAACATTCAAATACGCACAATAAAAAAGGCCACCTACATCAGGTGGCCTTTTTCGTTATTTAGATCGTATCGCAATCACTGGGTCCATTTTGGCTGCAACCCAGGCCGGAATGATACCAGACAAAATGCCTATAAAACTCGATATGATCAAGCCACTAAATACATTGCCTAATGTCAACGTCAGCGGCAAAGCATCTTGGGGTATATACGTTATCCCAACGACGAGTCCAATGCCAACTAGACCTCCAATGAGACTCAAAAACACCGCCTCAAATAAAAACTGAAATAGAATAAAGTAATTTTTCGCTCCTAAAGATTTCTGAATACCAATGATATTGGTTCGTTCCTTGACGGAAACAAACATGATATTGGCAATTCCGAATCCACCGACCAATAATGAAAATCCGGCAATTAGGGCACCCGCAATATTCAACGCCGCAAAAATTCCATCAAAAAACTGATTCAATCCATCTAAGCGATTGACAGAAAAGTTATCTTCTTGTTTCGGCTTAATGGAACGTAAACTGCGCATTAACCCGGTAACCTCTCCTTCCATGGCCACTTGACCGATATCCGAAGCAAACGCCTTAATGGCAATATCTGGTGCGGGTTTATCCTTTTGAAAAATAGCCGAAAAGGTAGAATACGGTATAATTACCTTTTCATCTGGCGTACCACCAAAATTCAACATATCGTCACCCTTTTTTTCAATAACACCAATGACCGAAAATTTAATGCCGTTGATTTTGATAATTTCACCTACGGCCGACTTCCCATCGACCAATGCCTCGGCTACCTTAGCACCGATAATGCAGACAAATATCCCGTTTTCGGATTCTATAGGTAAAAAATAACGACCATCTGCTATGGGCAGATTCGTTACTTGGTTGTATTCATAACTTGCGCCCGTCATATTGGCATCGATACTACTGCTACCCCGACTGATGGATGCCGTACGCCCACCATCAATTATCGCTACTGCTTGGGCCGACCTCATATTCTCTTTTAAATATTTGTATTCGGTATATTTCATCTCAGGACGATTCAAATATTTCCACCACGGATAGGAATTTGACATAATCCAAGGCCACTTACCCACATACATAACACCCGTACTCGAAAATGAATCTATTTCGTTTCGAATTTTTCCCTTTAATGAATCGACAGCTGTAAATACAGCCACAATGGCGAAAATACCAATGCTTACCCCCAACAAAGACAAAGTCGTGCGTAATATATTCGAGCGTAATGCTTGATAAGCAAACACCAAACTCTCAAAAACTTGACGTAGAAAGATCATAGAAATAAAAATAGATATCGAATTTACTAGTTAAATGCGAAAGTTATCGATGTGAAAGGATGAATAGAAAATATAAACTTTTGAATGGTCATATGGCATTAAGATTGGATTTTGTAATTTTAAAATTCAATACAGCCAAACATGTCCTGGAGTAAACACGACGCAGAAAATCTTGCCATTCATTTTGAAGGTGAATTACATTTCAAAAAATCCTTGCAAAATGATTTAATGAGAAAGATTTATGCCACTGATGCGTCTGTTTACGAGGTTCAGCCGCAAGCCGTAGCCAAACCAGCCAGCTACAAAGACATCAAAAGGCTTATTCAATTTGCCGAAAAACATCGCACAAGTATCATTCCCCGAGGCGCAGGCACCTCATTGGCTGGCCAAGTAGTTGGCGAAGGCATCGTCATGGAAATTGCCGCGTCGATGTCCAAAGTCATCCAATTGAATAAAAAGGAAAAGACGGCTTGGATTGAACCCGGTATTATTCGCGATGACCTGAACAAACAATTAGAAAGCTCTGGCTTATTTTTTGGCCCCGAAACGTCTACTGCGAATCGCGCGCTCCTTGGCGGCATGCTTGGAAATAATTCGTGCGGTTTACATTCCATTGTTTGGGGAAATGTACGTGATCACCTCATAGAAACAAGAGCCATTCTTTCCGATGGTTCCGAAATTCATACCCATCCCATTAGCAAGGAAGAATTCTATAAAAAAACAGCCCTTTCTAATTTAGAAGGAAAAATATACCGCGAAATCCATCGGTTATTAAATAATCCGGAGATCCAGCAACTCATTAAAGACAAATTCCCTAATCCTGCCATTACCCGCAGAAATACAGGATATGCGTTAGATGCATTGGTTGACATGCAACCCTTTAACCCAGCGGGCAAACCATTTAATTTATCAGCCATTTTAGCTGGCTCAGAAGGCACCTTAGCCGTTGTGCATAACATGAAAATCAATTTGCTGGAACAGCCCAGCAAACACGTTGCACTAATTTGCGTTCATTGTAAAACCTTACAAGAATCCCTTCAAGCCAATATCATTGCCTTAACCTGTCAGCCAACCGCTTCCGAACTGGTGGATAATTTTATTTTATCTTTCACAGAAAATCATCCAAATTTTATTGAAGACAGGACCTTCATTGAAGGCAAACCCGAAGCCATTTTAATGGTGGAATTTCGGGCAGAAACAGCTGAAATACTTGAATCTAATGTTGGCATTGCCATACAAAAATTCAAAGAAGCTAAATTAGGCTACGCCTACCCCACTTTATATAATGAAGAAATCTCAAAAGGTTGGGATATACGCAAAGCTGGCCTTGGTCTAATCCGCAACCTCCCGGGTAAAAAACAACCTGTCAATCTAATCGAAGATTGTGCAGTTTCTCCTGTAGATTTACCTGCCTATGTTGCCGATATTCAAGCGCTACTCGCCAAACACAAGGTACAAGCCGCTTTTTATGCGCATGCCGGTGCTGGCGAATTACATATCGAACCATTTATCGACATTCATACGCCTGAAGGAAAAATACTTTTCCGAGGATTATTGGCTGAAACCGTTGACATACTTAAAAAATACAATGGTTCGTTAAGTGGGGAACACGGCGATGGCCGACTTCGCGGCGAATTTATTCCGGCCATGATGGGCGAAGAAATTTACCAATTATTCAAAGAAATCAAACATATTTTCGATCCAAATAACGTCCTAAATCCAGGCAAGATCGTGGATTCTCCTCCGATGGATGAGGCCTTTCGAAAACACGTCGATCAGCAATTGAAACCAAATTTCTTTCATTATGGTGCATTAAGTGGACCTTTAGCATTAGCGGAGAAATGCTCAGGTTCAGGAGATTGCAAAAAATCTGCGCTTAGTGGAGGAACCATGTGTCCAAGTTTCATGGCCACACAAAATGAAAAAGATAGTACGCGCGCACGCGCAAACATGTTGCGTCAAATCATTACGTCGGAAGGTGACGAAGCTTACCAAAATCAGGAATTACTCGATATCTTAGACCTTTGCCTATCCTGCAAAGGATGTCAAACGGAATGCCCTTCAGGGGTGGACATGAGTAAACTTAAGGCAGAAACCTTGCAACAAAATTACCTGCAAAATGGAATACCGGTTAGGACCCAACTGATTGGCCATTTTCCAAAACTACAGGCTATCTCTAGTTACGTCGCTCCCTTGTACAATTTGCTTGTCAACTTCCCTGGAACGAGTATCATCCTAAAATCAATCATGGGATTCTCTTGGAATCGCAGCATACCTGAAGTTCATTTTACTTCCCTAGAAACGTGGTTTAAAAAATACAGCAAACGCATCAATCAAGCTGATTTTAAACAAGGTCAAGTGTATCTTTTTGCCGACGAATTCACAAATTACAATGATGTGACTTTGGGAAAAAAAACCGTTTTACTTTTAAACGAACTTGGATACGGGGTTGAAATTCCGCACAAAATCATCAGCGGACGTAGTTATATATCCAAAGGGATGTTGGCCGTAGCCCAAAAACTTGCCAACATCAACGTGCAAAAACTTGCGCCTATCATTAGCCCTGAAAAACCGTTGATAGGTATTGAACCAAGTGCATTACTCAGTTTTCGGGATGAAATCCCGAACTTAGTTTCGGAAGATTTGCGCGCACAGGCGAATGAATTAAAGCAAAATTGCCTACTTATTGATGAATTTTTAGCCAAGGAAATAAAGGCAAAGCGCATTCCAAAAGATGCATTTACAGACTCCGATCAAAAAATTGTTTTACATGGTCATTGCCATCAAAAATCAATCGCTGGATTAAGTAGTACGCGACAAGTATTAAGTTTTCCGGAAAACTACGAAGTGGAATTATTGCCAACCGGTTGTTGTGGGATGGCCGGATCATTTGGGTATGAGAAAAAACATTATGGATTATCCCAACAAATTGCGCAATTAGTGCTTTTTCCTCGCCTTTTAGCAACAAAAAGTAATACCATTATTGCTAGTAATGGGACGTCCTGCCGTCATCAAATTAAAGATGGTATTGATAAAGAAGGATTTCACTTAGCGGAAATCATGTACGAGGCGCTCGCCCAAAAAACAATCAAATTATGATCCAATTTAACATTTCTATTTTTGTTGAAAATGCCATCGAATCGCAAGCAATCAAGGCAATAACCCAACATATCTTACCTGAGTTAAATGCTTGGGATTTCATTGAACAAGCGCACGCCTTTGAAATAAGCTCGCATCAAGAACCTGATTCCAAAGGATTTTCCATTCAATGTTTAATTCCAGCAACGGAGGAGAGCCGCAAAGAATCCATTGAAACACTGATTGCAGACTTTTTTCTAGGTGAATTCCCGAATCAATTTGTGTATTTCCCGAGTCAATTAAAACGAATCTAAGCCCAACGGATGGCACCCATGCCATGACTCAGTAAAAAGGCATTCGCCTGCGAAAATGGCTTTGAACCGAACCATCCACCGCGATTGGCCGCAAGTGGAGATGGGTGCGCCGTACGAATAATTAAATGTTTGGATTCGTCAAGTTGTTTCCCAATTTGCTGCGCATAATTACCCCACAACATAAAAACAATCGGTTTTTCACGTGTATTTAATTGGTGAATGATGTAGGTTGTGAACTTCTCCCAACCCATTTTAGCATGGGAACCGGGTTCATTTGCACGCACGCTGAGGACAGAATTTAGCAATAAAACGCCTTGATTTGCCCAATCTGTCAAATCGCTTTGCGTTCGTTGGATACCTAAATCAAGCGTTAATTCTTTGCAAATATTACGCAATGAAGGAGGGATTTTTAGCCCATTGGGAACGGAAAAGCTGAAACCTTGAGCCTCACCTATCCCATGATACGGATCTTGTCCTAAGATTACGACCTTCACCGCATCAAAAGACGTCAATTCGAGCGCCTTAAGTAAATCAGGGAACGGAGGAAAAATCGTTTGATTCGCATATTCACTCGCTAATTGAGCTTCCAATTGCGCCATCCAATTTTGATCAAAACAGGATTTCAACACATTTTTCCAATCATTTTGTATTAAATCCTGTAATTTTAAGTTCTCAGTCATAAACAAAATTTAAACATGCCTCAATCCAACGATAACGGTTTTCAAATCGATGTTAAAGTAACTCATTTGCCCGATTATGAAATGCAGGCGCCTTATCAGCACTTTTTCTCTTACCAAATTACAATCAAAAATAACACAAACCAATCGGCGCAATTAATCAGTCGCTATTGGAAAATAAACGATGGAAGTTACGCCCCTGAATATGTCAATGGTTTAGGCGTCGTGGGTCTGCAACCAGTCATCGAACCAGGACAATCATTCACGTATACCTCGGGCTGCCCAATCATCTCCAATTTTGGGCAAATGGGTGGCTATTATACTTTTTTAAACTTAATGGACCAAAACACATTTCAAGTGAATACGCCTACATTCGAATTAATCACCAACTACAGCCTTAATTAATGTTCAAGCGAATTCGATTTAATTGGAAAGCACAAACAGCCCATGGACTTCATTCGCCATTTGTATATCGCTTATACACAGAGGTGATTGACCCAATTTACCAACAAGCGCCTGCGGATTTACAGGAGGCACTCATTCATGGCATTGGAACGTACCTAAAACTAGAGGCAGGCCACTTACACGTCATCGATTTAGTTAAGCTACAAGATTACGAATTGGATGGTATTGAATCCTTAATGCAACAAAAGGAATTCCTCATTATTTGTTTACACCTGCACGAAAATGAAGAAACAGCTGCCCGCTGGAAAAAAATATATCAGAACAAGTCGGTCATCCATTCCATCGAACTTTATGAATTAGGGATAATCAGCCTAAATCCAATCGCACCCAAGCAGCATTTTTGGCTAAAAAAGTCATAAAAAAAGGAGCATCCTTTCGGATGCCCCTCAAAAAAAAAAATAGACTTAAACTGGCTTAGCTATTTCAACTAAAACACGCTTTCCTTTAATCTGCGCTCCTACCATTTTATCAATTACCTGATTTGCATATTCCTTTGGAACATCTACATAGGTATGCTTATTCTCAATTTGAATTTGACCTAAGACATTACCTGGAATTCCTGTTTCGCCTGCGAATGCACCAACGATATTGGAAGGGGAAATTTTCTCATTAAATCCGATATTCACAAACATACGAACCATGTTCTCATCTGTCTTGTAAGGCTTTCCTTCGCGATCGACACGTGGACCACGTGGGCCACGATCACGGTCCGAACCGCGCTCA
>CANHKE010000030.1 GCA_947461155.1 Cytophagaceae bacterium
CCGATTAAACCGGAAGCATACAACACAATCATAAATCGTTTTAAAAAAACTGGGTTCATAAATCGTTTGTTTTTTTACCAGCCCGCTGGCTTTTGTATTTCTATTCCATCCAATCCCATTAGCTGCAAAGGAAATTGACATTCAATTAATTTTTCCTTTGAGATAAGCTGGCTTGATCGCGCCTCCTCGGACAAACTTTCATTTTCCCGATTAGGGGGAAAGAGCATCACAACCGACTTGGCATCGTACGTTTCATTGACAGCTTCCACACATGGAGCAAAATCACTATCGCCAGAAACGACAAAAGCAACATCATACGCATCCAAATGCGCATCCATCAACAAATGAGTCGCCAGATTCACATCCGTCATTTTTTCCGTAGGTGTATCCCAAGAATGACCACACGAAAAACAAGCAATCGTTTTCGTATGGTAAGACCCATAGATCAAATCAACCCCTGAAGTGGCTAATGCGCGTAGGTAAACATCTTGCCGCGCCTCCCGAAGCGCATCATGCGTCAATCGAGACGTGAAAAATTTAACCGCCACTAATTCTTGATTCGTATCCAAAAATCGTTGCATTAGCTTTTTCACATCAAGCCATTTGCAAAACCTCAACCCTGCGTCCAATAGACCAAAGTATAGATTTGACCCATCTATATAGGCTATTACACGCTGTTTGGGTTTGTCCATGCTCAAAAATAAAAAAAAGTCCCGGCATCTCGACCAGGACTTTCAAAATAAACGGGCGGATGATGGGACTCGAACCCACGACCAAGCGCACCACAAACGCCTACTCTAACCAACTGAGCTACAACCGCCATTTAGGACTGCAAAAATACGGAAAGCTTCCAATATTGCAAACCTTAGAACAAAAAAAGCGGGAGAAATTTCATGCTCCCGCCCAATCAATTATTTCTGAGCAGCCAAGTAACGTGCCTCCGCTTTGTTCCAATCTACCACACTCCAGAATGCGTCAATGTAGTCCGGGCGCTTGTTTTGAAACTTCAAATAATATGCATGCTCCCAAACGTCCAATCCAATCACCGGAAAACCTTTCACATCCGCCACATCCATCAATGGATTATCTTGGTTTGGCGTAGAGGAAACAGCCACCGAACCATCTTTTTGTGCGACTAACCAAGCCCAACCGGAACCAAAACGCGTAAGTCCCGCCTTTTTGAATTCTTCTTTAAACGCATCAAATGAGCCGAATTTTGCTTCAATTGCCGCCGCTAAAGTACCTACCGGGGATCCTCCACCGTTTGCCGACAAAATATTCCAAAACAAATCGTGGTTAAAATGACCACCTCCGTTATTGCGAACCGCTGGAGTTAACGTAGAAATCGTCGCAAACAATTCTTCCAATGACTTTCCCTCTAATGGAGTGTCTTTAACTGCTGCATTTAAATTTGTTACATACGCATTGTGGTGGCGATCATGGTGAATTTCCATCGTCAATGCGTCAAAATGAGGTTCTAATGCATTATTTGCATAAGGTAAGGGTGCTAATTCAAAAGCCATATCGATATGATTTAGTGTTATAATTTTTAAACGTTTCTAATTCCAAATTTGTTCGAACACCTAACGCTTCCGCGAAAAGAATTCTTTAAGTAATGATTCCGATTCCTCCGCGAGGAGCCCGCCAACAACCTCTGTTTTGGGATGTAAAACCTGTTTTCCCATCGCCAGAAATCCGCGCTTTTCTTCATATGCGCCAAAAACCAAACGCCCCAACTGAGACCAATACAAAGCCCCTGCACACATTAAACAAGGTTCCAACGTCACATACAACGTGCAATCTTTCAAATATTTCCCACCGACCGTTTGAGCCGCTGATGTTATGGCCAGCATCTCCGCATGTGCAGTCACATCTGTCAATATTTCGGTTTGATTATAGGCCTTTGCCACAATTCTCCCTTGGCATACGACGACTGCGCCAACGGGTATTTCGTCCTCTTCCAATGCCCTTTCGGCCTGTCGGAGCGCTAACCCCATAAAATAGGCATCCTCATTTAGCATACTTAAGCGGGCATTTGAATCACCCGATTCCGTAAGTAAAAGTCTAATAAAACAATCGCAGCCATCGCCTCGACAATCGGAACCGCACGCGGTACGACGCATGGATCATGTCTTCCTTTACCTGAAACCGTGATTTTCTCCCCTTTTTCATTGACACTATCCTGATCCTGCATGATCGTAGCCACTGGCTTAAATCCGACACGGAAATAAATAGGCTCTCCATTCGAAATTCCTCCTTGGATTCCTCCGGAATGATTCGTTAGCGTTCGGAAAGTTCCATCCGCTTGCTTCTCAATAATATCGTTGTGCTGGGATCCGCGCAGTGCAACCCCATCAAATCCACTCCCATACTCAAAACCTTTCACCGCATTGATGCTCAGCATCGCCTTGCCTAATTCCGCATGTAATTTATCAAATACCGGCTCGCCCAATCCTACTGGACACCCGGTAATGTAAGCCGAAACAACACCTCCAACGGAATCCCCCGCTTTGCGAATGTCATCAATATACGTAAACATTTGCTCCGCAAGCGCCGTATCTGGACAACGCACCGCATTCGTTTCCGCAAGACTTAGATCCAATTGCTCCACGGGCGTCTCTAATTTCAACGATCCTACTTGGGAAACATAGGCTGTAATTTGAACACCTAATTGGCCTAAAACCAATTTAGCCAAAGCGCCTGCCGCAACGCGAGCCACGGTCTCACGAGCCGAAGAACGTCCGCCCCCACGATAATCACGCAAACCATATTTGGCAAAATACGTATAGTCCGCATGTGAAGGTCGAAATTGATCTGCAATGTGTGAATAATCCTTCGAGCGTTGATCGCCATTCCAGACCAACATCGCAATGGGTGTCCCCGTCGTTTTTCCTTCAAATATACCGGAAACTACTTCCACTGAATCGGCTTCTTTACGCTGCGTAGTAATTCGCGATTGACCCGGTTTTCTACGATCTAATTCCGATTGAATAAACGCTAAATCGAAATTGACACCCGCAGGGCAACCTTGAATAACCACACCTACAGCCGCACCATGTGACTCACCGAATGTACTGATTTGAAAAATTTTCCCGTATATACTCCCCATATTCGTTATTTTGTTGCCTTCCAAAAAAGAAAAAGCAAAGTAGTAATCACCATAAGAATCACAAAATTAACCAATTGTCGCCAATTGATCCATCTATTCCACTGAACAGATAAAGAATCTTTCTTTTCAATCTGTTGATATACACCGCCTGACTCCGACTTTGTTTGCAAAAACCGATCTGATGGCTGTCCCTTAACAATTAAAACCAGCGAAGACCGCAACGTATCAAATCTTTCTTTTTCCGTATTAAAAAAGACCCATTTAAAATATTTTCCCATGGAAATTTGGCCCGGCTGCTCAGGAACAAGCGTAAATAAATCTGTTTTATAGCCAATCATTTGATCACGTACCGGAACAACGGTCCGCTCCGTTGAGACTAGCGAAAAATCAACAAAATAATCAGACTCTACCTCATTCGCATCCCACAAAATACTATTTCCATCGCCTACTAGACTTGCTTGGTACGTAATCGGCTGACCGGTCTGGATGGCCTTTTTACTCACAGCCTCTTCTAAATGAAAATTGCCTACGGGAACCTTTCCAGCCAACGGATGCACTGGCAACGATTTCGGAATGATAACGAGGGGGGCCGACTTGAAGTAATTATTTCTTACTTGACGCTCGAGACCCTTGCCGGGCAACACCTGTTTAACGCGAAAATTCAACGATGGAATGCGAATAACATGATTATCCAAAGAAAAATAACTCGCCTGAAAAAACCGATATTCCGTATATTTCTTACCCCGAAACTGCACCTTCAACACACGCTCAGCTTGTAAACCAAAGTTTTCTTCCCAGCAATTTCGTGGGCGCAGTTGCTGAATTAGTTCCGGAATTTGTAAATCATTTCGATCAAAAACCATTTCCGAAGCATTGCTCTCAGGAACATAAAAAGACATTTTGATGGTAAAACCTTGGCCGACAAATGGCGTACGTAAGTTGCTACTGACTAGAAAAAAAGCCCCATTATTTTTGGATAGTGATAACTCAGAAATCGCAATTTCCTTAACCTCCTCCGTTTCCTCAGCCACACCCTCGGAAACTTGAACGACAAAAGGATCCCAAGCAACTATTTGTCCATTTATCTGAACCTCTTGCGCGGGTATTGCAAATGAACCAACTCCGGAAGGCTGATAATATTGGGAGAACGTTTGGGTTTGAACGACTTGCCCATTCTGAAAAAGTGAAGCCTTACTGCGACTTACACCCAACTTTTTAAAATTAGCTAGCTCCGGAAAATGATACACGGCTTGTTGGTCACTAACCGGCAAAGTAAAATAGATAACCAAATGGTCATTCGTAGTAATCGACTTCGCTCCAACCTGCACAGTCAAAGCGTCTCGATTTTGCGCGCGCAAGTTCGCCGACAGTCCTAAGACGATCCATAAGCCAAGAAAAATTTGAACTAGCTGACGCATTCACGCAATTTACACAAATTGTCTAGGAGACGAATCGAAACAGATTTAAAATTAATAAAGTTTAAATCGGCAAGATATCCCGATGGCCATATACCAAAGTTGGCCTTCATTCAAACTCTTACCTGCTGAAATATCTAATTTCAAATCATCAGTCAAATAATACGCATATCCACCATCCACCCACGTATCGGTTAAACTCGTTTTAGGCAACCTGCCAAAAAATTCGGCATACGCATATCCTTTCTCACCAAGCGTTACATTAGGTGCGATGCGAATAATTCCCTCCACACCGCCATTGGAATGAAATTCAGCTCCTAAATTATAGCCTACCCCAAAAGACCCTTTCGTGTGTTGCATCGTAAAAACAGCTTCACCTAACGAATGCGGCGTATCATTTAGCTCACTCGCATCGCGATTTTGATTATTTATGTGATACTGAACGATCAACGCTGTCCTGGGAACCCACGTGGAACCAGCAAGCAAATGAAATTTGGCTCCAGCAGATTCGAAATTCATACCTCGCGCATTTCCAGCTGCTTGAACAACGGTAGTAAGCCGCAATTCTGCCCAAGGTAAAACACCAACTTTCAGCAGGGATGTAGGGGAAAAATAAATGACCTCTGAACGAGAAACATGCCGATTAAATCCAATTTCGGCTTGAAAATAGCCCTTTTTTACAATAAACGGACACTCCGTTTGATCAGGGCGATCGGTCTCCATGCGACCATCCTGCTGGGCCGAAACTTTAAAAATAAAAAAGAAAAAGAATCCTATCATATACCGCATGACTGCAATATATCATTTTTAGGCTAGACTAAAAATTATTTTTTGCCTCCAAAATAAACGCCCAAGCTTCCTGCAAATTCACCAAACAGAATCGTCTGTTCCGCATGGTCCACGGAACGACCTGTTGTTCGAATATCCCATAAACGTGTCAAACCAGTTTTAACAAGCGCATCAAAGTAAATACGTTTTGAAAAGTTCAAACGAAGCCCCGACTTCACGGATGCCCCGGCTCCCGCTACATTCCAAAAATGATTTTTGCCCAAGGTAAAAAGTCGAACATCCGAACGAGGCACAACTAAACCCATCCCTACTCCATTTACCCAATCCAAGGATTGATTCCCTTTTGACCAAACAGGTTTATTATGTTCCAGTTCAACCGATGCATAATTAAACCCATCCGTATGCTCAAAAGTTAGGAAGTCTGCCGAAGCGACTTGAATATTTTGATGATCAAATGTCCCCACATACGTTGGATTAACTACTTGAGCCGGAACGGAAACACGTGATGAAATGAAACCGGTAATGGGCGCCATTTGATTATTAACCATGACATATTTCATGTGGTCCCAACCAACACTTAGTGCTAAATTATCCGTTAAAAAATACCCTACATGCAAATTGAATTGCGGGATCGAGAATAGGGCTGGATTGACATATTTATTGAATTCGCTCAGCGGCGTGGGCGCATCTTTGGCAACTACATCTGAGAGGGTAAAATCATATCCAGGACCAACAAACTGAATGGCTGAATTTACATAAGCAGATCGATTATATCCCCACTCACCAAAAAATGTACCTTTTCGAGTTGGATGAATTTGCGCGACTGCTGACAGACTCAATAGCAACATACCACTTAGTAACAGTAATTTCATCCTTCCCAATTTTTCTACAAAATTGCACAATATTTAATCGATAAGTAAATCAAATACCTGATTTTACATATAATAAAGTGATTGAGTTTGAATATTTCGCCAACAAAAAAGTAAATTGCATCACGCAAATAACCCACTAATTGATTATTCGTTGGAAACAAAATCAGCAGATTTCGCTGGACGCTTATGAAAACAGCTATAACCAAATTTGAACCTAAAACATTTACCCTAGGTGATCAAATAACGCAAGAGCAAAAAGACTATTTTAAAAAATTCGGTGTTATTCAATTTAAAAAATTCATCACACCCGAGACCGCAGATTTGTTTATTTCAGAATTAGCGAAAATCGAAAAAACGTGGCTTGCAGAAGGCGTTGAAAAAGTCAATGGAATTCCGTTAAAATTTGGCAATGACCCCGAAGGAAATAAAATGATTCAGCGGATGTGCTTCACCAATAAATACAGCACTGTTTTAGCTGAGTTTTTAAAAGACCCACGATTCAACCTTTTGTTGGCTTTTTTATCACCTTACGATGGCCGCATTAGTGAGGACGAAAAAGATGGTCTGGTTTTTAACCATTATATCAATCAACCCAATTCCAAGTTCACACAAATGGGTTGGCATACAGACTCTCCGCGTGACTTGTTTTTAGGGCAACGGATCTTACCGATGCTCAATGTAGGCATTCACTTAGACGATTGTCCTTCGTCAAATGGTGGGCTTCGCGTCTTGCCAGGAACACAAAATCAAGGTGTATTAAAATTACTCTTTGGCAAAAAACAATTCATTGATCACCGCCCTGATCCAAAAGAAATCGCATTTGAAATTGAGCGCGGCGATTTGACGATTCACGATGGACGCTTATGGCACCGCGTACAAGTTTCTCCCAATTTCGGGGAAAAAAGTCGGCGACGTGTCATGTACGTTCCCATCATTACCGGAAAATTTAAACCAAAATCAGCGAACAGTAAAACCCCATTCTATCACCGATTTGCCAAGGTGGTGACGAAATAAACAAAAAAGCTTGCCAATTTCTTGGCAAGCTTTTTTATTGTGATTCCATATACGATTGTAAGATGATCGTTGCTGATACACGGTCGACCGTACCCTTCACGCGCCTGTCTTTTTTCGACATTCCACCGGCAATCATCGCTTGCATCGCCAGCTGTGAAGTAAATCGCTCATCGTGTTCAATAATGGGCATTTCAGGAAATTTCTTGCGAAAATGTTTAATCAACACCCGTACACCATGCGTAGAATCTGTATCTGAGCTATCCAGGTTTTTGGGCATACCAATCACCACCTTGTCCACCACTTCGCGCTCAAAATAAGATTTCAAATAATCTAGGAGCGTGTGCGTTGCAACTGTGTCCAACCCATTTGCAATGATTTGAAGTGAATCCGTCACAGCGATTCCTGTGCGTTTTAAACCAAAATCAATCGCTAATATGCGTCCCATCCCTAGGCGATAAAACCTTTATCCCGCATGATTTTGTCCATCAACTTCCGATCGTTGTCGGAAAATATCGAAAATGGCAAATACAAAAATTGGTACTTGCCCATTTCTAACACATAGGCTTGTTTGTCTTTATAGGCCGACAAAATCATATCCCACTTTAACATACCGCCCTCTTTGTCGGAGATTTTCATGAAAATTTGCCGACTGTCAATTTCGTAACGGTACTTGTCAAACAATTGCTTGTATTGGGCCAGTTGTGTAATCCCTGTAAATTGGATTAGCCAAAATAAGACATAACCTACGACACCAATCGCTAAAAAAATGTAGATCCAATAATTTTTATAGGTACCCGAAAGGTTAAGGAAAACATTAAGGCCGACTAAAGCCAAAGGCAAAAAAGCCCATTTCCATTGATTCGAAAACAATTGACGCATGCAAAGGCCTACGTATTTATTTTTTTCCAATCCGTATTTTTTGGTTTTAATTGCCAGCGGATTAGAAGGTGCTTGCATCTGAGCGCGTTGCTGCCCTCCATACATTTTAGCCATAGGTAATTTATTTTAAACGCTAAATAAAGGCTAAAGGTACGAAAATTGGATAATTTTGGGTAATTTTAATTTGCTAATTTAGGTTTTAAGCAAAAGAATATGTCGGCAAAACAAGTACTAGACGGACCAGCTTTACTTCAGAAAATAAGAAGAATCTCTTTTCAGATTTTCGAAAACAACTTCGAAGAAAAAGAAATTATCATCGCTGGAATCGTAGGCCAAGGATTCGCACTAGCCGAAATGATTTGTCGGCACATGCACGAAATCTCCTCCATTCAAGCTACGGCCGTTGCCATTCAATTAAACAAAGAGGTTCCTTATGAAAGCCCGGTGAAATTTGATACGGACCTAACTGTTTTAGAAAACAAAGTGATCGTCGTTGTAGATGACGTACTCAATACGGGTCGTACATTTTCCTACAGCTTAGCGCCATTCCTAAGCATTCCAGTCAAAAAATTACAAGTTGCCGTATTAGTAGACCGCAATTATCGCAAGTTCCCCATTGCGGCAGATTATATCGGTTACGAATTATCGACAACCCTAGCAGAACATGTAGAAGTAATTATTTCAGATCCGCAGAAATGCGGGGTTTATTTGCATTAATTACGCATTCCAAATTTCCCACGCTTTGTCGGCCTGACCATGCAGCATTTCCAAGCCCGCATGAACCCCTCCAACACCCTGCTCAATTCCTTTTTTCAGAAAAGTCGTCTCCAACGGATTATAGACGATGTCATATAAATAGTGTTGGTCTGTCAAGTCTCCATAGGGAATCGCTGGACAATCCGCCAAGTTTGGATGCATCCCGAGTGGAGTCGTATTGACGATTAACCCAATCGTAGGCAACACATCGAGCAGCGCATCATAGCTAATGCAATCCTCCGAAGCGCTCCGAGATACTTTAATAACCTGAATTCCCAAATCTTCGATGGCGGCAATGACCGCTTTCGCAGCGCCACCTTGGCCTA
>CANHKE010000031.1 GCA_947461155.1 Cytophagaceae bacterium
ATGGCACGTGGTACTTGATACAATTCATGTGCATCGCGTGTCCAAACTCCGGCTCCTAAACCGTATAGTGTATCGTTCGCAATTTCGATTGCTTCTTCCGTTGTCTTGAATGTGGTCACACAAACTACTGGTCCAAAAATCTCTTCTTGGAAGATCCGCATCTTATTGTTTCCCTTGAATAAGGTTGGTTGGATGTAATAGCCATTCGCTAAATCCCCCGGTAATTTTTGCACGTCACCGCCGCATAAAACTTCGGCTCCTTCTTCTACACCAAGTTTCAAATAAGATTGAATTTTCTCGTATTGATCGTTCGAAGCTTGAGCGCCCATCATGGTATTTGGATCTAATGGATCACCCATTTTGATGGCTTTGGTACGTTCAACTACCCTGCTCATGAACTTATCGTAAATGCTCTCGTGAACTAAAATACGCGAAGGACATGTACAAACTTCCCCTTGATTTACGGCAAATAATACGGCGCCTTCAACTGCTTTGTCGAAGAAATCGTCGTCTGCATCAGCGACAGATGGGAAGAAAATGTTTGGTGATTTACCTCCCAATTCCATCGTTACAGGAATCAAATTCTCAGAGGCATATTGCATAATTAAACGTCCTGTAGTGGTCTCACCTGTGAACGAAACTTTCGAGATACGTGGAGATTGCGCTAATGGCTTTCCAGCTTCTGGACCAAAACCTGTAACAACGTTTAATACCCCAGCAGGTAAGATGTCTTGGATCAACTCCAGTAAACACATAATCGAAGTAGGCGTTTGTTCTGCCGGTTTAACGACTGTGCAACATCCTGCAGCTAAAGCAGGTGCAATTTTCCAAGTCGCCATTAATAATGGGAAGTTCCAAGGAATGATTTGACCAACAACACCGATTGGCTCATGTAAGCAGATGCTAACTGTGTTTTCTTCGTGCTCTGAAATTGTTCCTTCTTCAGCGCGAAGACAACCTGCGAAATAACGGAAATGATCGATCACTAAAGGTAAATCCACATTTACCGTTTCGCGAATTGGCTTTCCGTTATCCATGGTTTCAATCGCTGCCAAATAAGCTAAGTTGGCCTCAATTTTATCCGCAATTTTCAATAAGATAGAAGAACGGTGGTTGACTGAAGATTTTCCCCAAGTTTCAAATGCTTTGTGAGCTGCATCTAAAGCTAATTCGATATCTTCTTTTCCAGAGCGCGCCGCTTTCGCGATTAATTTCCCATCGACAGGGCTGTAATTTTCAAAATACTCTCCTTTTACGGGTGGTACAAATTTACCTCCAATGAAGTTGTCATAGTGTGACTTAAAGGTCGGTCTTGCAGTTGACATAGTTTTTAATGATTAAGGTTAACAGATTTATTTCGTTGAATACGAAGGCAAATCTATACCTATCATTACATATCGAATAGCACTATTTCGTCAAATAATAGCACTTTGCAATCAGTTGTTTAATACGTACTCGTCATATCTTCCTCGACACAGATGATGTAATCGGCCTTCAAAAAGTGCTCAGGCATCAAGGAATCAATCTCTTTTTGAGACACGGTCGCGATGGTTCCGATCTTGATATCCACTTTTGAGCGCTTCAAATACCAGGAAATTCCTTCGTGGTATTCGGAATGATAGGAGCCATTATAGTGGATAAACAGCTGTCCGGAAGACCAGTTTTTAAAAATAAAATGGGCCATGGTGGCGTCTTTGATTGCTTGCGCTTTGGGCATATTTGGGGAAGTGTGTTCGCCCATCATGGTCAGCATTTTTTGATAGCCGGGTAGATTGGCATCATAGGCGATAGGCAAGGGAGCGATCCAGCCTTTCTCTTGTTCTGATAGATTTGCTAAACTTTCGAAGCCTCCTTTGGATACTTGACTTGCGTATTTTCGGGGAATATTGGTGGCTATAAACGCGATGTTATTCTCTTTGGCAAAATTTACCAGTGGGGCATAATCCGTACGATAATTTTTCCAAAGTCGGGCCGATGAATCCAATCCCTTCGCGGTGATTTTCCCTAGCAAATAATTCGTTAACGCGATTTGGTTATCCTGCTCAAACATCTCGGCACCTAGGACCAGATTCCGTTTTTCGGCACAGGCTTGGGTGATTTCTAATTCCAGCCAATGGCTGATGGGATTATTGTGCAATTCCCCAAACAACACGACGTCTTGCTGCTGAAGCTGCTTGATCATTTTCGAATATGACACCTTTTTCCCTTGGGCATTGTATAAAACGTAGGCCGGTTTATCGCGCGCTTGAAGCGTAAAAGTGAGGGTCAAAAAGAGCACTAGTAATTTCATCGGATAGCGAATAGGTTTGTCTAAAGTACGAATATTCCCAAACATTGGGCGTACCTTTGCGCTTTCAAAAATTCCAACCCTTCATGCTTACTTCTGCGAACCGCACGAAAATCATCTTAATACTTGGTATACTTTCGGCGATTGGGCCATTGTCCATCGACATGTATTTGCCTGCTTTCAAAAACATTGCACATGCGCTAAACTGCTCACAAGAGGAGATGGGGTATACGCTTTCCAGTTTCTTTTTTGGGATTTGTTTGGGCCAATTAATTAGTGGGCCATTATTAGACCATTTTGGGCGTAAAAACGTGTTATACATCGGCCTTTCAGTCTATGTACTGAGCTCGATTGCCTGTGCATTTGCCCCCTCTGTGGAGGCTTTAACCATTTTTCGATTATTTCAAGCACTCGGTGGTAGTGTGGGTATGGTGGCACCTAATGCCGTGATTCGGGAAACATTTGAGGAAAAGGAACGTCCAAAAATCATGTCATTTATGATTTTAATTTTAGGGGTTTCACCTATTCTGGCTCCTTCATTAGGGAGTTTGCTATTAACATTGGCTAGTTGGAAAGCGATCTTTCTGGTATTGGCCGGGATATTATTAGTTATCATCTTCTTGATCAGATCTTGGTTGCCCGAGAAGATTAATCACGAGAAGAAAGGTCCGTTTAAATTGATGAATATCGCAAAGGCATATCGAGCCTTATTTAAAGAGAAAGAATATTTGGTTTTTGCGTTTACAGGTGCCATTGGGGCGGGAAGTATTTTTACGTTTGTGGGTGGCGCACCCTTGACCTTTTTAACATATTACCAAGTAAGCGAATCGAAATTCGGATTATTATTTGCGATTGTGGCCTCGGGGATTATTTCTGCGAGCCAATTGAACCACATCGTGCTTAAAAAATATACCAGCCTACAAGTATTACGCGTGACGTTGCCTACGCAATTAGGCCTAGGTCTATTGCTGGCCATTTTAGCCAAATTTGATTTGCTGACCATGGAGCTTAATATCTTCTTGCTCTTTTTGATCATGGGCTGCCAAGGGTTCAACTTTCCGAACGTAGCAACCTTAGCCTTACGTCCATTTCATCAAGGTGCCGGAACCGCCTCGGCAATGTTGGGCTCCATCCAAATGGCTTGGGGCGCTGTTTGCTCGGTACTTGTAGGGCTTTTGTTCGACGGCACACCATTCACTATGGCAATCATCATTTTCGGCTGCGCGGTTCTAGCGAATGTGATCTTATTTGGCGTGGGGAGGAAAATAATTGAGAGGTGAGAGGTAAGAGGTAAGAGGTGAGAGGTGAGGGGTAAAAACGACTGACGACTAGCGACTAGTGACTGTACGCAACAATCCCCGCGTTCATCTATACATTCGACCGCTAAGCAGAAAAATGAAAAGATAAAAAATCACACAATGTATCTTTGCGATACAATATTATTCAATCCGCCTAATGAAAAAATTCCTTCTATCTACGCTTGTCTCGTTTAGCACATTTTTCGCATTCGCACAAGTTCCAGGGGCTCCAGCCGGAGCTAAAATGCCCGACATGAACCGGGGCCATGTATTTGGCAAAGTAGTAGATGATCAGGGCAAGCCGGTCGAATTCGCATCTGTCGTTTTATTAAAAACGACCGTAGACCCAGCCACCAAAAAACCAAAAGACATTTTGGTCAAAGCGCAAGCCGCTGAACTCAACGGGGACTTTAATTTCAAAGAGATTCCAATCAACGTAAAATTAAAAATCAAAATTAGCTTCGTCGGCTTTACGCCCTACGAAGCAACAGTCGCTTTCGCAATGCCACCCATGGGCGGCATGAAACCCGGCCAAGCACCCGATCCCGAAATGATGGCCAAATTAATGGCTGCCTTCGAAAAGGATTTGGGAAATATCAAATTAGCGCCGGATTCAAAGGAATTAGATGCGGTCGTGGTAACCGGCACCAAGTCGTTGGTGGAGATGGACATCGACAAAAAATCATTTAACGTCAGTCAAAACTTAGTTACAACTGGGGGTACCGCGATCGACGTGATGCGTAACATTCCATCCGTTCAAGTAGATATCGATGGCAACGTCAAAGTTCGCAACGCGAACCCGACCCTCTTTATTGACGGTCGGCCTACCAGCCTTACGATGGATCAAATTCCGGCGGACATCATCGACAAAGTAGAAGTGATCACCAACCCATCTGCCAAATACGATGCCTCAGGAAGTGTAGCGGGTATCATTAATATTGTCTTAAAAAAGAATAAAAAGAATGGCTACAACGGCATGGTGAATATGGGCGCTAACCGCAGAGGAGGTACCAATGTCATGGGCAATTTTAGTTTCCAACAAAACAAATGGAATCTCACAGCAACCCTTTTGAACAATATGGAGCGCAATGAATCCAATGGATACAGCGATCGCCAGTCGACTATTGGCGGAATAGCTTCTTCAATCTATCAAGATTCGGACAACAAGACGAAAGGTTTTATGTTGTTTCCGCGTTTTTCCGCCGACTACGCTTTATCGAACCGTTCGACATTGACGGTAGGTGCGTTCTTTGGTGGCGGTGGCCAATTCAAGCCGATTGAAACATTGCAAATCACGAGCACTGTGAATGGCAAAAAATCATTTAGCAATCGCTACACCGAAAGTTTACGCGAATTCAAGCCACAAGGATTTCAATTTGGCTTCAAACATACCTTCCCGAAAGCTGGGGAGGAGTTAACGATGGACATGAATTTCTTCGGCGGGACGAATAAAAATGAGTCCTTGATCACGACGAATTATTTGAATAACAACGCGATAACAGGCACTCAAATTCAGAAGAATGCTGGCGAAGGCAATAACAAATTTATCACGATTCAAACCGACTACGTGAAGCCAATCAAAAATGAAGGTACGATCGAAATGGGCCTTCGTGCGCAAATCAATGAATTGGCCAACAAAAATGATAATACCTTGAAGGCGGTCGGATCAGATGTCTACAAAACCATTCCTTCCGCATCCATTAACTATTCAAGTTTAAATAATGTATATGCGGCCTATGTATCCGTATCAGGCAAAACAACGGCATTTTCTTATAAAGTGGGCCTACGCGGCGAAAGCTCAAACTATACCGGCGAGTTAATGTCGACGAATCAGAAATTCAGCAACAACTATCCGTTGAGTTTATTTCCATCCATCTTCTTGAAGAAAGATTTGTCGAAAACGGATCAGTTGCAATTGAGCGTAACGCGCCGGGTGAATCGTCCAAACTTCTTCCAACTTATCCCTTTTGTGGATTACAGCGATAGTTTAAATATTACGCGTGGTAATGCGGATTTGGTTCCTGAATTCACCACATCCGGCGAGTTATCGTACAGCAAAACCAAAGGATCTGCGACCTTCCTATTCTCGGGTTACTATAAATACACGGACAATTTGATCACGCGCTTTTATAGCCAAGAAATCAACCCAATCAGCGGGAGATTAGATTTGATTAACACATTTGTCAATGCGAACTCAAGCATTAACTATGGCGCCGAATTAACCTATACCAATAAATTCCAAAACTGGTGGGATTTCACGGCGAACGTGAACGTCTATAATTCGAAGATTAACGTCAGCAACATCGAAAGCTCTGGAGCAGTAGCAGATGGAATGTGGACGGCTTTTGGTAAGATTAACAACACCTTTGTGTTGCCTAAGAAATGGGTGATTCAGTTGTCGGCCGACTACCAAGGCAAAACCAACATGCCAGTTAGCCAAGGGCAAGGACAAATGGGCCCTCCAGGCATGCAGTCACAAAGTTCATCGCAAGGATACGTGCAACCTTATTATGGCATTGACATCGCGATTAAGAAATCATTCTTGAAAAACGACATGGCGTCATTAACATTAGCCTTTAATGATATTGGCAAAACACGTGGAAATACACGGGTATCGTTTGGCGAAGGGTTTACACAGACCTCGTATCGCATTTCGAATCCGCAGCAGGTTCGCTTAACGCTATCAGTTCGTTTCGGCAAGTTTGATATGAGCCAAATGAAAAAGAATAATTCGAGTAACGTGGATATGCAACAAATGCAATAATTAGCTTGTCTTTGAAATGAAAAAAACGACCTGATGGGTCGTTTTTTTTTATTTAACCTGCTAGAAGCTTATTTGCTTTTAACCTTGTCGAACTCCACATCGTAATCCTCTCTGAGCGTACCCATAATGCGGTCCCAAAATAAGAGGTATAACCCATAATTTCCTTTGACAAATTTATGGTGCTGGTTGTGTGCAACGGAGGTATTCATCCAGCGGCCAACAAGCGTTTTGTGAAATCCTTTGGGATACAATTCAAAGCCCAAATGTCCATAGATGTTATAGAGAATCGAAAATACGAAGAACAGGGGTACGTGTGTTATATGCACCGGAATGGTCCAATAAAAAACAATCGCAATGCCATTTTCAAGTATTGCTTCAATGGGATGAAAAGCATAGGCCGCCCATGGAGAAGGATTGTTTGATTTGTGATGTGTTAAATGCACTAATTTGTACATGTTGGGCAAATGCATCCATCGATGTAACCAGTAGAAATACGTATCATGCATCAAAAACATGATCGGAAAAGCTAGGAAATAATAGCCCCAACCGTAGTCAGCAATCTGGGTATAAATCGTCGAGGTAGCACGAAGCGTGGGATTAAAATAAATAGGTGTAATGATTAAAGCAAAAATGACCATACTCGAAAACGAATAGATGATCTCGCGTAAATAATCTTCTTTTTTGGGGAAATTCTGCTGAATTTTTTTACCTGAGATTCGCTTTCGAAGCAACACATAGCAAATCAGAAATGCTATGCCCGCAAAAAGAAAATAGCGGCCCCCCACGAGCAATAAAACTCCCTGAAATTTTTCTAGGTAAAAATCCATCCGTCAAACATACAAAATAATGTTACAATAATAATACTGAATTATATAACTATAATACCGCCAATCATTTATTGTTTCCGCCCCCACCAATTCGCCAAAATGGACGCCGTAATGTTTTGCATCGAACCAAAGATTCCCGGAACCAAGCCCATCGTAGCCATGAAGCCCATTTTGGCAGCAATCCCAGAGGCTAATCCCGCATTTTGCAAGCCCACCTCAAACGCAATCGTCCGCGAGTCTTGTTCGTTTATCCCCATCCATTTACTAATGCGGTAACCGAAAAAATAACCCGCCAAATTGTGGAAAAGCACAAGGATGATCAATAACCAACCAATAGATAATAAAGTATTATGCCCTGCCGAAACCGTTAAGGCAACAATGAAAATGATCGATGCCATCGATAAAATGGGCAGTAATTCGTCCAACCACTTGCGTTTCCCGTACGCATATTGATTATAAATCAACCCGGCAATGACCGGAAAAATTACGATTTCCATAATGTGCCAAAACATATCCCAGAAATTAATAGGGACCAATTGATTCGCTAATAATTTCATCAACAAAGGTGTCAGCAAAGGTGCGAGTAAGGTCGAAATCGCCGTCACAGTCACGGATAAAGCCAAGTTTCCACCCGAGATAAAAGCCATAACGTTCGAGGCCACACCACTCGGAGAACAACCTACCAAGATGATGCCTGCCGCAATTTCCGGAGGAAGGTCCGTGGACAAGGCAAGTGCCACGCCGATGCCCGGCATGATTAAATAGTGACAAAATATGCCCGCCAAAATGGGTTTGGGCGATTTGACAATCTCAATAAATCGGGTCAAATTCATGTGAATGCCCATCCCAAACATGGTCAGCACCAGCAGGGGTGTCACTAATTTTTTCAACGGAAAACCATGGTAGGCCACTAGATTTTCGGGATAGTTTAAGGCATAGGTCGACGCCGCAAAAATGAATAAAGTATATGAAAATCCCTTTAAAATGGGGTAGCCTTGGAAACCTAAGGCTAATAACGTAAAACAAGCCATGAGGCAAATGGCTGCACCAGAAAGGCCGAAGGCAACGCATCCGGCGGAGGCAATCGCGGCCAATACGCCCAAGCCCAGGCAGGCTTGACACAAGATTTGTTTCATAGTTTTGGGTTAAAATTGAGCTAAAAATAAATAAAATATAGTTAGTAGGCTCCATGTGCAACCGCTAACTTTAAGCATCTAAGTAATTTACTATGAATTCAGGCAAACAAGTTGCCATTATCACCGGCGCCGCGCGCGGTATTGGTTTGGCCACCGCCCACTTATTTCTTGCACACGGGTATCGGGTGGCATTCGTAGACCGCGATGCAGATGAACTAGCCATAGTCACACAAGAATTACCCAATGCCCTTCCGATTACCTGCGACATTTCTGATCCCGAACGCGTCAATCTCCTGATACAAACCGTGCTTGAAAAATTCGGTCGGATCGATGCGTTGATTAACAATGCCGGCGTGGCAGAATTTAAACCGCTCGAAGAAACCGATTTCGCGTGTTGGCGTAAAATTATGTCTACCAATTTAGACGGGGTATTCTTGTGCACGCAAGCGGCCATACCTGCTTTAAAAGAAACCAGGGGGGCGATTGTCAACATTGGTTCGATTTCAGCGGTTCGCGCAAGTACCTTACGAGTTGCCTATGGAACTTCCAAAGCTGCAGTGGTTCATTTAACAAAACAATTTGCGGTGGAATTAGGGGACTTTGGCATTCGGGTAAATTGCGTGTCTCCGGGCCCTGTAAAAACGCAATTAG
>CANHKE010000032.1 GCA_947461155.1 Cytophagaceae bacterium
GTATCGGTCCAAAAGGGCGTGAATTATTGCATAAAATGCAGGAATTGAATATAATTCTCGATGCTACCCACCTATGTGACGATAGTTTTGATGAGGCCATGGAACATTTTAGTGGACCCGTGTGGGCTAGCCATCATAATTGTAGGGCTTTAGTCGATCACAACCGGCAATTCACCGACGATCAATTTAGAGAATTAATTCGTCGCGGAGCGGTTATCGGCCTGCCGATGGATGCTTGGATGATGGTCCCCAATTGGGAACGCGGAATATCAACGCCAAAATCCATGGGTGTTACCTTAAACACCATGATCGATCATTTGACGCATATTTGTGAGCTAGCAGGTAATACCGATCATGTAGGAATGGGAACAGATTTAGATGGTGGGTTTGGAAGGGAACAATGTCCATATGATTTGGAGACCATTGCCGACTTACAAAAAATCCCTGATTTATTGAGCGAGAGAGGATTTTCTGAAGCTGACATCAAAAAAATCTGTCATCAAAACTGGCTAAATTTTTTAGAAAAAGCCTGGGCTTAATGTCTCGGCGCTGGACTGATGGAGGTCCAGCCACCATCCACGACTAAGGTTTGACCCGTGATGTGTTTGGCTTGTTCCGATAAGAAAAATAGGGTAGCTGCGGCAATATCTGTCACCTCTGCCGCTTTCCCCAACGGGGTAATCTCAGACCAATCTGCTTGATATTCCGTGTTTTTCAAGGTTCGTTCGGTAATCGTGGCACCAGGAGAAACCGCATTAATTCGAATGCCAAACGGAGACAAATCAATCACCAAATTCTTTACCAATTGATTTAAAGCCGCTTTGGTCATTCCATAAGCCGCTAAATCCGGATGCGCTTGATGGCCTGTGACCGACGACATGATGACAATTGAACCTGCCGATTGGTTTATACGAAGCCTTTGGGCAATTGTCTGAACCAGAAAAAAAGTACCCACTAAATTCACCTGTAAGATTTGTTCCATGGAAGCACGCTGGTACGACCAAAAATCACCAAACGTAGTGATTCCTGCGTTACAAACGACTCCCGCTAACTCATGTGGAGAATCGGCAATCACAGGATTAAGCGCATCTAAAAATACTTGCGAACTTGCATCCGCATGTATCGCTTGAAAATCATGAAAACCTAAATCAGTTAATTGCTGAGACGCATTCGCCAAAACACCTGCATCGATTTCGTTCCAAACAACGAAATTTCCTTTAGTTAACAGCTGTTTAACTATTTCAAATCCAATTCCTTGGCCAGCACCTGTGATGACGTATAATTTCATTAATGTGAGTCGCGCGTGACAATGGAACCTGAACCACCTTTTAAGAAATCAAAATCTGCACCTTGATCCGCTTGTTCTACGTGGTCTATAAATAAACCAACGTAACCTCTCGGCATCGAAGGAGGAGTAAAGGGTTGTGCTAATTTTCGTTGTGCCAATTCCGCTTCAGAAACCTCCCAGTTGATGGAACGTTTCTCCACATCCAAACTGATGTAATCTCCGTTTTGAACCCAGTTCAAAGGTCCTCCAGCAGCTGATTCAGGTGAAATATGCAATACAACTGTTCCAAATCCCGTACCACTCATACGTCCATCTGAAATACGTACCATGTCTTTCACGCCTTTTTCCAACAACTTTTTAGGGATACCCATATTACCGACTTCGGCCATGCCTGGGTAACCTTTGGGTCCTACATTTTTTAATACCATCACTGAGTTTTCGTCAATATCCAATTCAGGAGTATCAATACGTGCATGATAATCTTCAATATTTTCAAAAACAACCGCTTTACCCCGATGTTTAAATAATTCAGGAGAAGCTGCCGATGGTTTTAAAACAGCGCCTTGCGGAGCTAAGTTGCCACGAACCACGGCAATACCCGAATCTGGTTTGAAAGGCTGGTCGAACGTAGAAATAATCGTTGGATCATAAATCGGGGTATCCGTAATATTTTCACCCACCGTCTTACCGTTCACCGTGATGCTTGACGTATGCAAATGTTCTTTCATTTGATTCATCAATGCCGGTAAACCACCCGCATAATATAAATCTTCCATGAAGTGAGCCCCTGAAGGTTGAATATTAGCCAAAAGAGGAATGTTAAGCGAAAATTTATCAAAATCATCTAAATGCAAATCCACCCCAATACGTCCCGCAATGGCCAATAAATGAATCACAAAATTCGTTGAACCACCTGTAGCCGCATTCACACGAATCGCATTTTCAAATGCTTGACGTGTTAAAACCTGCGACATTTTTAAATCTTCATTGACCATTTCCACAATCCGACGCCCCGAATGTTGGGCTAAAACTTTACGTCGCACATCGGCGGCAGGAATTGCTGCATTTTGCGGTAAACTTAAACCTAACGCTTCTACCATGGTTGCCATCGTAGACGCGGTTCCCATCACAGCACAATGCCCTGGCGTTCGAGCCATACACGCTTCCGCTTCGATAAACTCCTTCTGTGACAATTCACCCAATTTATAGGCTTCGGCAAAACGCCAAACATCCGAAGTACCGATTTCCTTGCCCTTAAATTTACCTTTCATCATCGGTCCGCCCGAAATAACTAGCGTTGGCAAATCCACGCTACAAGCACCCATCACAAGGGAAGGAGTTGTCTTATCGCAACCACACATCAAAACGACACCGTCAATTGGATTTGCACGAATCGATTCTTCTACGTCCATACTGGCCAAATTGCGATACAACATGGCCGTGGGTTTAATCAACGTTTCACCCAATGACATCACTGGAAATTCAACTGGAAAACCGCCTGCCTCAATAATTCCCTTTTTCACAAACTCAGCAAGCTCTCTGAAATGGGCATTACAAGGGGTTAATTCCGACCATGTATTGCAAATACCAATCACTGGTTTTCCTTGGAAATAATCATCGGGAATACCTTGATTTTTCATCCAGGCACGGTAGATAAATCCATCTTTACCCGTTTTGCCAAACCATTGTTGGGAACGCAATTTTGAATTACTCATGAGTTATATTTTCTAGGTCTAAGGTCTTTTTTAAAATAAAACTTTGGTCTTTGCCAAAGGCATAATAACAGGCACGATATCCATTGCCAAAATCAGCGTATGGATCATTTGCATATTTTACTAAACGAACTAAACTATTTTTTTCCAAATAAAGTGAATCTTCTCCTGCATATCCGAAAGCTTGTCGGCCTTTTAACGTCGGAAAACTAACCTCACGCATTTTTCCAGATACAAATTCTAAAGCCAAAATTTGTGTTCGTTTACTTGAATGCTGACCATAAATCCAAAATTCGGGTCCTTGGTTTGCGTTTAAATCAGATGCTAATATATGTGAGACTCGCCAGGCCAATTTCTTAGTAAAGACCAATTGGCTACTTTTAAACACACACAATACATTCGAATCTACTTTCGCCTCAAAATCCTCTATAAACGCACTTAAAACTAGGGTAGTATCCGATGGATCATTCGAATTTACTGGCGACGTTTCACGCAATGAATCTGCAAAATCAGCAACCTGCAATTTATCTTCAAGCGTCACGTCAGAATTAATTATTTGATCTTGTTGCCAGATATACCAAAATAGCGCACCCAAAGCCGCTAACAAACACACAAAAAATAAACTTTTAAGCACCCGCATAAACGACATCCTGAATAATTGAAATCGCTTTTTCTAAATGAACGCGCGGGCAAGCAAAATTCAAACGAATAAAATGTCCCCCTTTAAATTGTTCACCACGCAATACATGCAAACCAGCTTTAAAAAGTCTTTTTTGGAAATCCCCATGCATTGCTGGATCAAATGAAATCCAAGCTAAATAGGTGGCCTCTAAAGGAAGCATCTCCAAACCAGGTAGCGCGTTTACCGATTCAAATAAGAAGTCATGATTAGCGCGCAAATAGGGTAGTAGTGAATCCAACCAATCAGACGACATCGTTAAAGAAGTATGCATGACTTCGATGCTGTGACGCGTCAACATCGGAAAAAAACCGTTGGTCTTTTTGATAAACGCATCCCGAATTTCTTTATCAGGAATAATAGCAAACGCTCCCGCCAAACCAGCCGTATTATAGGCCTTAGAGGTGGCAAAGAAATTAATTTCACTCTTGATACATTGGTGAGTAGATTGCGGCCTAATAGGCAAATCAGCATGTATTTCATCCGACACGATCAAACAATTGTAATGTGCACAGAGCTCACGAATTCGTTCTATTTCAGCGTTGTTAAACACAGTGCCACCCGGATTATGCGGATTGCAAAATAAAAAGACCTTTGGGCCCTTTTTCAAAGCTTCTTCAAATGCTTCAAAATCATAGGTCCAACGATTACCCGATTGAACCATCGGAAACGTAAAAAGCGGTCTATCTACCCAATCCGCCACTAAATGAAAGGGGTGATATACGGGAACAGCAGTTAAAATTCCATCTTGAGGACTAGTGAAAGCAGCGCAGGCAGCAGCAATGCCCGGTACGATACCTGGAATCCAAACTTGCCATTCAAGTTCCGTTTCCCAACCATAAGACTGAAGTAATTTGGCCTGTGCGGCTAATTTTAACGCATCAGGAACAATGGCGTAACCTAATACGGCATGGGAAGTCAGGCGATTTAACGTTGCTAAAATCTCCTCAGCCACGGGAAAATCCATGTCTGCCACAGGCATAGGTAGCATCCCAGAAGCAGGGTAAGTTACATTATCCCATTTGAAACTGCACGTATTTGTGCGATCAATAAGCTGATCAAAGTTGTATTTTTTCATTCCTTAAAAATAGGTCTAAATGCGCAAACCCCAATAAACTGTTTGTGGGTTTTCAGATAATCCACTAGCGTAAGCTTACTGATCATCACCCGATTAAATTCTTGCGATGCATGTAACAAATAAACATGTCCATTTTGCCGATATACCATTCCTGTATGTAAAAAATCAATCGAAGACTTTTTTGAGACTAGACCAATCAAATCTCCTGATTTAAGCAGGGGCAATAATTTATTCAGCAAAGCAATGGGTGTATATACAAAGGGTTGTTGGCTCAAGGCTCTTTCGCGTTCCCGTAAGCGCACTAAATCAATTTGAACAGCAGGTTTAGTGGACAAATATGTACTCAAAAATGAAAAAGATTTCGGTGCCTGAACAAGCATATCTCGTGTTCCCACCAGCGGGAACCTTAAATTCCGCATGGCATCCGAAAAATAATGATACCTTTTTTCGTATGTGATCGAATCCCCCGCATATCGATTATGTATTAATCCTTTTCGATAGATGGAGTCAATGCCATTTGACTGCACTAATGCCAACGAATTTTCAATAAACGTCACGCAATCAAAGGCATTCAAATCAACAACCAATTTTTCTGGATTTTGGTCTGAAAGGGCATGCGACGTATAGGGCTTTCCTATAAATTGCATCCCAATAAGACTCACATCATGCGTTTTCCGTGCCGCTTGAATGGCCACACGAAGTGGCTGGGAAATTTGAGAGAACCCTTGGTATGAAAAAAGCAACAAGCAAAAGAGACTTATTTTTCGCGAATCCATAAAACACTTACTGCTCCAGCAATGAAAAATACACCCGCCATGACAATGGCATAAATGGCATTGCCACCATACACATACTTAACAATGGAGCCACCAATGATACCATTTACAATTTGGGGAACCGTAATAAAGAAATTAAAAATACCCATGTAAACACCCATCTTGGACATAGGAATGGAACCAGCCAATAGCGCATAGGGCATCGCCAAAATACTTGCCCAAGCCATTCCGACACCCACCATACTCAGAATTAATAATTGAGGGTCTTGTATGAAATAAATTGAAATCAAACCTAAACCACCTGCTGTTAGGGATAATGCATGTGTTGCCTTATTTCCTAAATAGGAAGCTATCCTTGGCAAAAATGCAGCATATATCGCCGAAACACCACTATATACCCCGAAAATAATACCTACCCAGTTCGCGGCATCTTGAAAAGCTGGAGATTGATGGTCATTCAAATCCAATCCATACACATGATGCGCAATGGCAGGTGTAGAAAAGACCCACATGGAAAATAACCCGAACCATGAAAAGAATTGAACCATACCCAATTGGCGCATGGTTTTAGGCATTTCTTTTATGTAGCGAAAAATGGAGCCAATGGAATCTTCCGATCCTTCTGTCTCGAATCCCATCGCATCACGTTCTTCCGGTGAATATTCTTTGGTACTTACAATTGTCCAAATAATCGCCAGAATGAATACACAAGCTCCTACATAAAATGAAAAACGCACATTATCAGGAATTTGACCAGGTTCAGCTAATTTCGCTACGCCCATCCATTCTCCCAAAATATAGGGTAACCATGAACCGACTACAGCCCCAATTCCGATTAAAAATGTTTGAATCGAAAATCCAAGTGTGTTTTGTTCTTCTGGTAAATTATCCGCTACTAAAGCTCGAAATGGCTCCATCGCTACATTAAACGAGGCATCCATCATCATCAAAATTCCAGCACCGACAATCATCGGTGGAATATATCCAGCCAAAGCACCCGCATGCGGAAAAAAGAATAGGGCAGATGCAGCCAATATCGCACCTGTTAAAAAAAAGGGCTTGCGTCTTCCCAAACCATTCCAAGTCCGATCTGAATAAAAACCAATAATCGGTTGAATCAACATACCTGTTAACGGAGCGGCTAACCAAAACCAGGATAATTGCTCGACATCCGCACCAAAACTTTGAAGAATCCGAGAGGCATTTCCATTCTGCAACGCAAAGCCAAATTGAATGCCCAAAAAACCAACACTCATATTAAAGATTTGGCCTAAGGATAAATGTGGTTTTGTAATTTTTTTCATGGTTTATAAATTGAAAATCAAGGCACTATTGGCCGGAATGTATATTTTGTTACCTGTTAAACGAGGTGATTCTGAGGTACTAGGAGGTGTAAAATAGGTGTTTTTGGATAAATGAACAGATTTTACTTGCATCAAATCCACTGCTAAAGTGGGAATTTGAATATTAAATTCATGACCATGATTCGCATCAAAATTTGTCACAATCAGCAATTTTTCTTTCGCCGTATACCGTAAATACGCATACAAATGCTTCGCATCATAAGATGCTTCTTGTGCGTATTGCAAATCAAAAAATGCCCCACGTTGGACAGCTTCCGAAGCATGAACAAATTTAAAAAGGTGCTGATAAAACGCGTCAATATTTTTCTCCGAATCAGTTAATAAGCCACCATCGAATTTCCCGCCATTCATCCAGCGCTGATGCGTCTCCACGCGCCAAAAGTCAAACATCGAACTTCGATCATCCGCTTCATTATATCCTTCAATTTCATTTGCCTTTTCTCCAAATTCCTGACCCATGTAAATCATTAATGGACCATCATGTAACATAGCCGTAACTACCATACCCGGAATCGTTGACCAAAAATTGGCCGCTGCAAAAGCCGGTGTATTCAACCGATGTTCATCGTGATTCTCTAAAAACCGCAACATATGCTTTGCAAAATCACCTGATTCATGCTGCCAAACGCGCGTTATATCAGCGGTAGTTGCCTCTGGCTTTTGCTGCATTAAGCGACGAATGCCATCATATAAACCTACTTTATCATATAAGTAATCAAAACCACCTGTAAAAATATAGTCCTTATATCGATCGGGTTGATAAATCTCTGCAATAAACACCACCTGATCGTGTTGGCTTTTAATTTTAGGAATCGCATAGGACCAAAATTCCACAGGAACCATTTCCGCCATGTCGCAACGAAAACCATCCACGCCTAAATCAGCCCAGTAACGCAAAACATCCACCATTTTCAACCACGTATCCGGAATTGGGTCAAAATGCGTCGCATTGCCGTGTTGGTAATCTATACCATAATTAAGCTTAACCGTCTCAAACCAATCATTGATCGATGGTTGTGAAGAGAACACATTATTGCCACTTACTTTCGCCGGAATTTCCGTATAGGGAATGTTAACCGCAACAGGCGGATTTACACCTTCGGGAACCGAAAATTGGGTACCAGGCAGATAATAGAAATTATTAGGTGCGGCAAATGATACTTGGTTATTGTCATGAACACCAAAATCCACAACACCAGCAGGCTTTTGATCTGAATGATACTGACGTGCCAAATGATTGGGAACAAAATCAATCACTAATTTTAAGCCGGATTGATGGAATCGAGCCAACATCGCTTTAAACTCTTCCATTCGTTTCGCTGGATTATCCGCTAAAAATGGGTTTACATCATAATAATCTTTTATCGCGAATGGAGAACCTGCACGGCCTTTGACAACGGAAGGATGATCTAATGGCGATCCGAAGGTGGTTAAATCCTCCATGGTTGCATGTTCAATCAAACCGGTAGCGTATATATGCGTTATTCCTTTAGCTTTCAACGCATTAAGCGCCTTGGTTGAAACGTCCTTAAATTTAGTCACCCCATTTTGTTGGGCCGAACCATTGCGAACCAAATTAGTATTGGTATTTCCCCACAAGTGAAACATCATTTGATATACTACAAATTTCGAAGAAGTGGGAGTAGATGAAAGCATAGACGATTGAGAATTCAAATTAGGCGTTAGGCCAAGCATGGCCAAAATCAAAAACAAATAGGAGGTAAATCGGATCATAAGTAAAATAAACAGCCTAGCACAGCAGAAATAGCTTTCTTGGCATAAGTAAATGTAATAATTTTGAACATTCAATTAAACAGAATAACACAAAATATATACCAAAATGACTTACAAGGCATGCCTTTTTGATTTAGACGGCGTATTAGTCGATACGGCCATTTATCATTTTCAAGCTTGGAAAAATTTAGGAACTAAATTTGGCTATAGTCTCACAGAAGAGCAAAATGAACA
>CANHKE010000033.1 GCA_947461155.1 Cytophagaceae bacterium
ATCCTTCATGCGCGAATACCGCAAGCATGCTTTAATCGTCATCTTGTTAGTGGCTGCGATTATCACGCCATCACCCGATGTGATTTCCCAATTGTTGGTCGCATTTCCGCTTTTCGGATTATATGAGATCAGCATCATCGTTTCGGGCCGAGTTTTGCGCAGAAAAATGCGTGAAGAAGCTGCAGAAGCAAACGACTAATACCTTATGAATTATCTATCGGCGGAGAATATTTCGCGTAATCTTGGCGAACGCTGGGTGTTTAAAAACCTGTTTTTCGGCTTGCAGAAAGGCGAAAAAGTAGCGCTCATCGGAAAAAACGGAACGGGTAAAACGACCCTGATGGAATCCATCATGGGCATGCAATCCCCTGACGAAGGCAAGATTACCATCCGCAAGGGAATTCGTGTCGGATACCTCCCGCAAAATCCAATTTTTGCCGAAAACGAGCGCGTGTTGAATTATCTATTTTCAGATGATTTACCGAGTGCCGTGGCGATTAAGGCCTACGAAAAAGCGATGCTCTCTGGCGACCCGCAAGAATTGGAAGATTCATTTGCCCTGATGGAAGCGAATAACGCTTGGGATTACGAAGCAAGAGCCAAGCAAATTATTACGCGTTTGGGGATTCCGGATGGGGACCAACAAGTCTCGACGCTTTCGGGGGGACAAAAGAAACGTCTTTCTTTGGCCAAATTGCTGATCGAAAGTCCGGACATTATGATTCTGGATGAGCCGACCAACCACTTGGATATTGAAACCATTGAATGGTTAGAAGGTATTTTATCGGGCCCGAACGTGACCGTTTTAGTCGTATCCCACGATCGGTATTTCTTGGATAAAGTATGTAATAAGATGATGGAATTGGCTCTTGGGTCGATTTATACCTACGAAGGAAATTACGGGTATTTCTTAGAGAAAAAAGCAGAGCGCGAAGCGTCCGAGGCGAGTACGGTAGCCAAAGCCAAAAACTTGTATCGCAAGGAATTGGAATGGATGCGTCGCCAGCCGAAAGCGCGGGGTACCAAATCACAATCCCGGATCGACGCGTTCTCCGAAACGGAAGAAGTTGCCCATCGCAAGGTGGATGACAGCAAGTTGGAATTGAATATTCAAATGTCCCGCTTGGGTAATAAAATCATTGAAATCAACCACCTGAAAAAGGCCTGGGGCGAAAAGAAAATCGTCAATGATTTCACGTACACATTTAAGAAAAAAGACCGCATTGGGATTGTTGGCAAAAACGGCGCAGGCAAAACGACCTTCCTACAATTATTAACAGGTCTAGAGCAACCCGATTCAGGCACGATTGATCCCGGCGAAACCTTGGTGATCGGATATTACACCCAATTGCCCTTCGAATTCAAGCCTGAACAACGCGTCATCGATACCATTACGGAAATTGCGGAAGTGATTCCATATGGCAAGAATGAGTCCTTAACTCCTAGTCAATTCTTGAGTAAGTTCTTGTTCCCTACGGCCCAACAATACACGCCGGTGTCTAAATTGTCCGGTGGCGAAAAGAAGCGTTTGCAGCTGATGCAAGTCTTGGTTAAGAATCCGAATTTCTTGATTCTGGATGAGCCGACCAACGATTTGGATTTGGATACGTTGCAGTTGTTGGAGGACTTTTTAAGCGAGTTCCAAGGCTGCTTATTATTGGTTTCGCACGACCGGTATTTCATGGATAATTTGGTAGACCAATTGATCCTCGTGGAAGGGGAAGGCGAAGTGAATTTCTTTAATGGGAATTACACCGACTACCGGATTGCGTTAGAAAACAAGGAAAAGGAGCCCGCTCCTGCACCCAAAGCTGTAGTCGTGGAGAAAGAGGTAGTCTCGGTTCAAAAAGGTGCCAAATTGAGCTTCAAAGAGCAAAAAGAGTTCGAAGATTTGGAAAAAGAAATGGCTAAATTGGAATCAGAAAAAGAAGCTTTGATTGAAAAGTTGAATGGTGGTTCGGGTGATTTTCAGTTATTGGCCGACTGGGCAAAAGCGATTGAAGCAATCAAGAATACCTTAGAAGAAAAAGAATTACGCTGGTTAGAACTATCTGAAAGAGCATAAACGATGGATCCATTAGAAGGCAAAACGCTGAAATTCATACTGGAATATTTAGTTGACAAATACGGCTGGGAAGGGCTTTCGAGCCGCATTCGCATTAATTGTTTTTCGCATGAACCGAGCATTAATTCCAGTTTGACCTTTTTGCGCAAAACTGATTGGGCTAGAAAAAAAGTAGAGACCCTCTACATCAAAGCCATTCGATTGGATGAACATCCTCCTAAATAAAAAAGAAGCCCCGTTTGGGGCTTCTTTGATTTGAGACCTAATCCCCTAGGCTGAAGCCTAGGGTTATAAAGTTTACTACATCTAAGTTTATAACCCCAGGTTTTAACCTGTGGGGTATTAAAAACCTAGTTCGCAAAGAAGAAATCCTTCAATGCATATAACGGTTTCTCGCCAGCACCAGGATTCACAAATACGAAGTATAAATCATTGACACCAGTTACAGAAACCGGCATCGTTGCTTGACCTACCTTTTGGATATCCACACTGCTAACCAGCTTGCCCGTTGGGCTTCCCAAGTGTAATTCCAATTTTCCGCCAACCGTTTGACCAGCTAACACAAAAGCTGAAACCTGAATATTCTTGATACCCGTCAAATCAATTTGGTTGAATGAAGCATACCCTTGATCGCCAAGCGCCACGACAATTTCGCCTAAACCGTCAACTTTCGTTTTCAGGATTTTGGCGCTCGCATCAAAAGAACCCGCCGCTACTTTCGCATCGCGCAAGGTGACCACTTTTTGGCCCGTTGCCGGTGCCATCTGACCATTTCCTTTATCTGTATAAGATGCAGAGAAAATAAACGTACCAGGCTTGCCTTTATCCGATGTTACATACGAACCCTTCACTGGCTGCGATGCTTTTTTGGCATCCGATAAACCTAAGATATAAATCACCATCTCACGCGCATCTGCCTTCGATACTTGCGGGTGTGCCGCCATAACCTGCTCGCCCCAAACGCCACCACCACCATTGATCACTTTCTTCGAAAGTTCATCGATGTTTTGTGAACTCGCACGATACTTCTTCGCAATTTCCTTATAAGCAGGTCCGATTGACTTTTTCTCTACCGCGTGGCAAGTCTTACAATCCGACAAGTCTATCAAACGCTTTCCGTTTGAGAACGTCGTATTGCTTTTGTGTCCTTGCTCGATTAACGTCTTATCATAACCTTGTAGGTAATTGATATTTAACACGACATCTTCTTCCGCAATTTTACTTGCTGCCAAAGAGCCATCTTCTTTATCTTCTACGGCTACTTGATAGTTTACAGGCTTATCATTCCAATAGAACGTTTTATTTCCTTCGATTTTTACGTCTACTTTCGGCACATCATTTCCTACTTTAACACGAATCGATGACGAACCTGTATTGCCTTTGCTGTCTTTTACTTTTAAAACAACATTATAGATACCCGCTTTCGTAAATGTATGCGTTGGATTAGCCGCTGAACTCGTTTGTCCATTTCCAAAATTCCAAGCATAGGTAATTGGATCCTTATCGTAATCCATCGTTCCTTCCGAAGAAAACTTCACTTGCAATGGAGCCGCACCTTCTTTTTTACTTGCCAAAGCAACTACTTTTGGAGGACGATTTCCTGCGTTATATTCCAATTTGAAAAGAACTGCTTCTTCGTTTTGAGCGAACCAGTTTGGACCATATTCTAAACCGTAGATTGATCCTTCTTTCGAGAAAGCAAAATCCATTGGATGGGAGAAAGTCATTCCTGGTAAGAAACGCTCCATATCATTGAAATCTCCATTCGCTTTCATGCTAACCGTATAAACCAAATCACGCGACCAATCATAAGCAAATAATTTGCCATCGTAATAAGCAGGCAATTTCACTTTTGAATCTTTTGGATAATCACCATGGTAATATACGCCACCGGCCATCGCATTACGCGAACCTTTCCCCATCACTGGGAATTCAGGAGAATCGCCATATGGATAATAGATGAACGCTTTTTGCGCTTTTGGCAAATGCGCAAAACCTGTATTATGCGGTGAATCATTTACAGGAGCATTGGGATTGAACTTAGCCCAAGTTGAATCTTTATTGAAGTCGCGTTGGTTGTACGGACGGTTATCCGCTACGAATAAAGGCCAACCGAAATAGCCCGCCTCGCGTGCTTGGTTAACTTCATCGTGTCCTTTGGAACCATACTTAGGAGAATCTTCCCCAGCATCTGGTCCAACCTCACCCCAATACAAGAAACCGGTGTGCTGATCTACAGCAATCCGATAAGGATTACGGTTACCCATTACATAAATTTCTGGTTTCGCGTGGTAAATGCCTTGCGGAAATAAATTGCCCGCTGGAATCGTATATTTTCCATCGTCCGTCGGTTTGATACGTAAAATCTTTCCACGTAAATCATTCGTGTTTGAAGACGTCGCGCGCGCATCCCAGCCAGAACGCTTGTCGCGATTATCGATCGGACCATAGCCATTCGAATCAAATGGGTTGGTATCATCGCCCGTGGACAAGTATAAATTACCTACTTTATCCCAAGCAATAGAACCACCTGTGTGGCAGCAGCCATCACGCTTAACCGGAACGCGTAACAATACTTTTTCGCTGCTCATGTCTAACGTGTCTTTAACGTCGTCGTACACAAAACGCGATAAATGCTGAGCGGTATCTGCTTGACCGGTTTGCGGAGAATAAAATAAATAAATCCAGTGATTTTTGCTGTAGTTCGGGTCAACATTTACCCCCATTAAACCGTACTCAAACTTTGAAAATACGTTCAAATCAGCTACAACCTTAACTTTCCCCTTCTTGGGATCGTACATTTTTAATTTACCTTTTCGTTCCCCGTAGAAAATTTTGCCTCCATCTGTCAAAGCCAATTCCGTAGGTTCATCTAAATTTTTATCCAAAATCGTTTTTGAGAAACGATTTTCCTCCGGGATTGTCCCCGTACGCAATGGCTTATTGTAGTTGATTGCCGGCCCAGAAGCCGCCCATTGCAAACCACCCCACATATGTTGGATAATTAAAGGCTCATCAAACGTCTCATGCGTATGCCCCCAGTTCGTGTAAAATGCACGCCCGCCATCAAATTCGTGATACCAAGCCATTGGGTGATAATCCCCCATTTTGCCGTCCTTGTATGACTTCTCATCTAAGGTAACTAACACTTTCACATCCTTGTTGAAGTTTTTGAAATCGTAGAATTCATCCGTCCGATCAAAGGTGGTAGGCATATGTGCCGTAGAGGGATGTGTTTTGTCAACCGTCGTAAATGTTCCTTTTTGAACGTTTGGCCGACCTGGATGCGAAGCAAACTGGCCACCAGCTAATTTATTATACCATGGCCAATCGTATTCTGTATCCGTCGCAGCGTGAACACCAAAATAGGCTCCACCTGCTTGAATATACCGCTCAAATGCGTTTTGCTGCTGGTCATTTAACACATTCCCTGTGGTGCTCATGAAAATAACTACGCGGTAGTTCTTCAAGTTTTTCTCGGTGAACATGGCTGGGTTTTCAGTGGTGTCGACAGCGAAACCTTTTTCTTTGGCCAATTTAAATAAGGCAATTTGACCGGGTTTAATGGAACTGTGCCGGAAACCTTTGGTTAATGAAAAGACCAAAACTTTTTGACCTTTTAATGGGTTAGCCTCTTGTGCAAAGGCAATGGAGATCGATGTAATGCTTAGGATGACAGCAAACAACACCCGGCCTAAGCCGAACAAATTCTTTTTCATAGTTGATAATTTTTAACAATAGGTCTTGCAAGATAGGCTAAATGCTAATTTTATTCATAAATTTCCTCAAATATTTCTACCATGAACAAACTAGTCACCACAATTGCGCTCATTTTTGTCAGTGTTTACGCCTTCGGCCAATCCTGCTGCTTCGTCACGAAAGACGACATGCAACTAATGGCATCGAATAAAGCGTTTCAACGCTCCCACAAATTGCCAAAACCTTATCACCACGTTAGCCAAGCTGGCGGTGAAATGATCACATTTACGACGCCCGATGGCCAACAGGCGAATGCATTTTACATTAAGGCCGCGAAACCGACGAACTATACTTTATTTGTATTTCAAGAATGGTGGGGTTTAAATGACCACATCAAACGTGAGGCAGAACATTTCTATACCGATTTGGGTAATGTGAATGTACTTGCCATGGATATGTATGATGGCAAAGTAGCGACAACACGTGAAGAAGCCGGCAAATACATGGGCGGCGCGAATCCATTACGTTTGGAAAATATCATTAAAGGGGCTATCGCCTATGTTGGACCAAAAGCCAAAATCGCGACGGTTGGCTGGTGTTTCGGAGGTGGACTTTCGCTAAAAGCTTCGATTTTGGCTGGTACGCAAGCAGCTGCTTGTGTCATGTATTATGGCATGCCGGTCAAAGATGTCGACCAATTAAAAACGTTGAACACAGATGTGTTGGGTTTATTTGCGGGTCGGGAAAAATTCATTTCTCCGGCGATTGTGGCTGAATTTGAGGCCAACATGAAATTAGCGGGCAAGGGAATTCAAGTGAAGTCGTTCGATGCGGAGCACGCATTCGCCAATCCGTCAAACCCAGCGTATGATAAAGCAGCCACGGAAGAGGCTTGGAAGATGGCGACCAACTACTTTAAAGCACGATTAAAATAATGAAAAAAGTCATTGTCTTGTGGGCATGTATCCTCGTTTCAGGTTCGTTTCACGAATCGGTGGCGACGGCCGTGTCCACAAGATTGACTCATTTTTCCTTCGCCAAACCAAAGGTTTACCAAAAGAAAAAAGGCTTTTTCTCATTTCTCAAACGGAAGAAAAAGTGCAAATGTCCGCCGCTACCTAGTTAATTTATCACCGGATTCAGTGGTGAATCTGCTTTTCGGCCTGGCGCATATCCGGATAACCAGCGCAGACGATCGGCTTCCTGATTTGCATTTTTTGGCTCCATCACCTCTGCTTCAGCATCCATAAAAATAACAGTCATTACTTCGCGCATCGTATTGGACTCATTTCCAGGTGCGGCATGTAAGGTCCAGCCCATGTGAAACGTCGCATCTCCCGCTTGCATCGTCTTTTGAGCAACAATGGGAAACTCCTGATCTTTTACGTACTGCGCAATCATCGCCTCCGACTCATCCGAAATGGGCATGGGAGGTAATTCTACGCGTTGGGTCCCCGACGCAAAAGTCAGCATCCCCATCCCAGCTTGAATGTCTACCAAAGGCATCCACATCGTTACGGTTTTAGGCGTCTGGATAGGCCAATAATATTGATCTTGATGCCATGGGGTCAATCCGCCACCGGGTTCTTTGAATAAAGCCTGATCGTGATACAAGCGGACTTGCTTAACGCCTAGTAGGTCGGCGGCCAACTGCCCAAATCGCTTGGCTAGGACAAATTCGCGGACCATTGGATCATCCTCCCACAAATTCATCATTTGCAGAAATGCCTTTCCATAGGTATCGCGTTCTTCGATCGGTTTTTGCTTGGCTTGGAAATCGGAAGACCAATTTCGAATCGCATGTCGATAAGGGTGCAAGATTTCTTCCGTGACAACCTGCGGTAGGTAGATGTGGCCATTTTGCTGAAATTCAGCAATTTGATCAGCAAGTAGTGGGTAATTCGTTGTTAGCATGTTGCAAAATTTGACAAATAATAAGTCACAATCTACCTTAAATTTTACCTAAAATAATGCAATTTTACCTGATAGCCGTTGGCGGCGAGACCTCTTAGGTAATTTGACAAAACAATGAAAGCAAGTTTAGAACATTTAGGCGATTCCACGGGCAGCTCGATCCAACTGAAAGAAGTCATTCAATCGCGTTTCGATGCCCCCTATCATTTTCATCCCGAATGTGAGTTAACGCTCATTATTTCCGGAACCGGAAAGCGGTTTGTAGGAAATCAAATAACCGATTTCGGACCGGGAGACTTGGTTTTGCTCGGCGAAAACGTGCCGCATTGTTGGCAAAATCACCGCAAAGACTGGCTAATCGCCGAAGAGTCCACCACAGCCGCTCAGGCGCTAGTGGTGCATTTTAAAAAGGATTTTTTAGGCCGCGATTTTTTGGCGAAACCGGAATGTGCGGTGCTCCGCCAACTCTTTGATAAGGCTCGGGGAGGCTTATCGATTCAAGGGCCGACGCAAGATCGGGTGGCTCGTGAGCTGATGCAATTGGCCGAAATGACACCATTCCCGCGCATGCTAGCTTTTTTAAATATTATCCACCAGCTTAGCCAGGCTGGCTCAGATGCGCAGGTGATTGAATCCAATGATTCCAGTTATGCGCTCTCTTCCGTGGACCTCGAACGCATCAATCGGATTTATGCCTATGTTATTGCGAATTACACGCAAGAAGTACACTTAGATGAAGTGGCACATTTGGCGAACATGACAGAAACTGCGTTTTGTCGGTACTTTAAAAAAGTCACTAAAAAGACCTTCGTAGAACTCGTGACCGAATTTCGCATCAAACATGCCTGTGAATTACTACGGAGTAGCCAATTGAGTATGGCCGAAATCTGCTTTGAAAGTGGTTTTGGCAACCTTTCACACTTTAACAAACAGTTTAAGCAGTACATGAATGAAACCCCGCTGCAGTACCGCAAATTAGTACGCGAATGGCAGGTGGGGTAAA
>CANHKE010000034.1 GCA_947461155.1 Cytophagaceae bacterium
CCCTGCCCAAATATGGTTTCCCCATGATTTGAGTGCGCGGAATGAAGCTTTTGTAGGAATTTCTACGGATGACCATTGGGCATCTACGTGTAGAGAGAAAAATAGGCAAAATAGGAGGTAGTATTTTTTCATCATAAAAAAAGCCGCTCTGTTTCGAGAGCGGCTTTGAATTTTTAAGGAATGATTATTTGTTTACAATGATCTTGCCAACAAACGATTTGTCTTCTGTGGCTTTGATTTGTAAAATATAGATTCCATTTGCGAGTCCAGCTACACTAATTTTGTTTGTGCCTAATGTGTTTTCTAGTTTACCTGAGTATACCACACGTCCGACCATATCAAATATTGTTACATCTGCATTTGACCAATCTTCAAGGATTTGAACATCGATGTTTCCTGTTGTCGCTGGATTTGGATAAACTGCAACACCTGAGAATTCTGGATCTACTGCGTAGCTGTAATTAATTGTTTTTGTGTAACAATTCAATGGCGTGCCATCGATTACATACGCATATTTTCTACGAATGGTATAGTCACCAGCAGTTTTCACTTTCGTGATATACGTTTTAGAAGTCAACAATGTTTGTCCAAATTTCCACTCGTAATCTCCACCTTTACCCGCTCCATCGGTTGCAAGGAAGTTTGAAGCTTTCAATGTGTAAACACCTTCTTTCGCGATGGAAGCATTTGGTGAACTTGGGTTTTCTTGAACGACAACTTTTATCTCGCTTGAGAATAAAGAGATACATCCATTTCCGTCGGTTACTTTCGCTGAATATAGACCGTTAGCTTTAACGCCTGTGTAAACTTTTCCAGTTGAAACCGAGCTTGTCCCTTTGTTTAAGAACCAGTTTGTTGTAAAAGTTGTCGTTGCAACCAAGTTGATCGAATTCAACACGTTATAATCAGCTTCTGAACGTTGGCAGAAAATAGGAGATAATCCATTTTCAACTGCGATTGCTGGTGCTGCAGGTAATTTAAATACCTTGATCTCTGTTGCATCAGATGGCAATGAATAACATCCAAGCGTGTCAATGGTACGAACCGTATAGAATCCTGCTTTCGTAATGTCTACGATCTTAGTTTTTAAATCGTTGCTCCAAAGGTATTTTGTCAACTGACCATTTGGTAAATCAGAAGATTCCAATCTAGCTTGAATAGGTTTGTCTTCACAGAAACCTGTAGCTGTTAACGCTTTGATCGTAGGCTTAACTGGACGCTCATAATTCGTTACGCTTACTGAGTCAGATTTGTCTGATGTACAACCGTAGTTTGTTACATAGTTCACTGTAACGGCAACGTTCTTGCCAATGACGAATGTTGGCTTCGTGCCATATGTTGGCGCCGCAACCCCATTAATAAACCAATTAAACGATATTGGTTTTGTTGGCTGGCTTTTAGCCGCATCATTTGGATTGTATAAATAACCTTGATTCAATACGAATGCCGAATCTTTAACTGCTAAAGTTGTCGTAGCATCTAAGCAGTATTTGGGATTTCCAACAATCGTTGGTTTCGGCAATTTCACATACCACAAAAAGATCTCATTCGAAGTTTTTGTAGGACATTCTGCATCTTTCGGTGTCAACTTAATGAAGTATTTTCCGCGGTAATTATCTGCTAATAAACGCGCAGTAATTTTTTCTGTATCAGTTCCTGTGGCTCCACGTGCAGAAGCTCCATATAAACCTCTCGATTCTGCTTCTTCCATAAACCAACCAGCATTTACATATGGGCGGTATTTGTTGATATCGTAGTTAGATGTAATGATTACTGAATCTCCTTTGCAAACTTCTTTCGTGAACGCATCAGGTGGGCCTACTGCTGATATTGCAACATTTGGCGCGCCAATCGCACGTTTTAAACCGTAACGGAAACCTTTTTGAGAATAGAAGCCGTCTAAGCCAACAACGTTATTGTAGGTACATTCTGCCGAATAAGTTCCTTCTTGAAAATTGTTACCACTCAAGGTTAAATATTCATCACCTGCATTATAAACTATACCGCTTGGTGTTACCCAACGCGTTGCTCCGAAACAACCATCTGCACGCAAACGAGTCGTTCCTGTATTGGTGTCATCCGCATCCGAACATTCAAGACGCTGAACTGAAATAGAAGGTTTGTAATCGCTGATACGCGGAATCATGCGAATGTATACGCGGCTATAAGTTCCGAATTCGCCACTTGGGCTCTTACATCTTACTAAATAAGAATACGGGTCTTTACCATCACTCGCTGGGTTATTCAACACGACTGTTTGTACATCAACTCGGCCATCTGGGCCTGAACCTGTACCATAAGCAGTATCCCAATCACCAGGAGCATTCATTTCAGAAACAATACCATTTGCCGACTCAAAACGCCAGTCATAAGTATAAGGGCTAGGGCAACCTGTTGCAACAAATTTACTAGCGTAACGATCAACACCAGCAATGGAAATTGCTGAGCCTACTTTACCGTCGATTTTTGCTTGCTGTCCATATGCAGCGACAGTCGACAAAAATGCGATAGCTGCAATAAGGTTGATTTTAAATAATTTAGTCATTATCGTAAGAAATAATTGAGTAGATGATTTGGATTTTTTTTACTTCTAATTTTCCAAGCCTCAAGTTAAAAATTTTTTTCTGAATTACGGAAGAAATTTATCGTTAGGTCACTTTTTGTGCATTTTTTTAAACGGCGGAATAATCAAAAATGAGTAGAATCATTCATGAATTATTGTTTAAATTTGAAGCTTGATTCGAAGTTCCATTGGACTTCATTTCGCTGAGAAGTATTTATGTTTTAACAATCATTGATTAAATGGAAGAGTCGCATTCGAAGTCGTTGAATTTTTTAGAGGAGATTGTTCAAGATGATCTTGCCGCAGGGAAATATCCGGAAGGAATCTTCACGCGTTTTCCTCCTGAGCCCAATGGTTACCTACATATAGGTCACGCAAAGAGCATTTGCTTGAACTTTGGCTTGGCTCAACGATTCGGAGGTCGGACAAATTTACGCTTCGACGATACCAATCCCATGACGGAAGAAACCGAATATGTGGAGTCTATTAAACACGATGTTTCTTGGTTAGGCTTCCAATGGGCCAATGAATTATATGCCTCAAACTATTTTGAGCAGATCTACCAGTTTGCCGTAGAACTGATCCAGAAGTCATTAGCGTATGTCGACGACTCCTCAGCAGAGGAAATTGCAACGCTAAAGGGGACACCCACGATGCCGGGTACCAACAGCCCTTTTCGGGATCGATCCGTCGCCGAGAATTTAGCATTATTCCAAGCTATGCGTAATGGAGAATACCCAGATGGCGCAAAAGTGCTTCGTGCGAAAATCGATATGGCACATCCAAACATGCACATGCGTGACCCATTAATGTACCGCATTCGTCACGTGCCGCACCACCGTACCGGAAATCAGTGGTGCATTTACCCCATGTACGATTTTGCTCATGGCCAAAGTGATTCTATGGAAGGGATCACCCATTCTATTTGTACACTCGAGTTTGATGTACACCGTCCCCTATATGATTGGTTCATACATAAATTGGAAATTTTCCCAACCCACCAATACGAATTTGCACGTTTGAACTTGTCCCATACGGTCATGAGTAAACGTAAGTTGCTTCAGATGGTCAATGACAAATTGGTTAGCGGTTGGGATGACCCCCGCATGCCTACCATCTCAGGGTTGCGCCGCCGCGGTTACACCGCAGCTTCTATACGCAATTTCTGCGAACGCATCGGTGTCGCTAAACGGGATAACCTGATCGACATAAGTCTCTTGGAATTCTGTATTCGGGAAGACTTAAATAAATCCGCTGATCGGGTCATGGCGGTGATGGATCCAGTCAAGCTAATCATTACAAATTACCCAGATGGTCAAGTCGAAGACCTGCTCATCGAGAATAATCCAGAAGATCCTGAAACAGGCAAACGAATTGTTCCTTTTACCAAAGAACTCTACATCGAGCGCGATGATTTCATGATCGAGCCTCCGAAAAAATTCTTCCGTTTAGGACCTGGTCTTCAAGTTCGTCTTAAAGGAGCTTATATTATTACCTGTGATCAGTTTGAGCTACATGCCGACGGGTCTGTCAAGGAAATTCACGCTAGCTATATTCCTGAAAGTAAATCAGGACAAGATACTTCCGGTATTCATGTGAAAGGAACCATTCATTGGGTTTCCATCCCACATGCCATCCAAGCTGAAGTGCGCTTATTCGATCGGCTATTAATTGTAGAAGATGCTGGCGAACTTGGAGATGACTTCACCAAATTCATTAATCCCGAATCACTTGAGGTAATCAATCACGTATTTGTGGAGCCAAGCTTGAAACAAGCCAACATCGAAAAGGCCGTTCAATTTATTCGCAAAGGATATTTTTGCTTAGATAAAGATTCGACGGCAGAACATTTGGTATTTAACCGCACCGTATCGCTGAAAGATACGTGGGCAAAAGAGCAAAAAAAATAACTATTTCTTGGCGAAAAGGGAATCGACAAAAGACGTTTTATTGAAAACTTGTAAGTCGGAAACTTTTTCGCCAACTCCAATGTATTTCACGGGGATCTTAAATTGATCCGAAATACCTATCACCACGCCCCCTTTGGCTGTGCCGTCCAATTTAGTTATCGCCAAGGCGGTAATCTCCGTAACCTTCGTAAACTCCTGCGCCTGTATAAACGCATTTTGACCCGTAGAACCATCAAGAACCAATAGCACCTCATGTGGCGCCTCAGGAATGAATTTCTGAATAACCCGTTTGATTTTCCCCAATTCCGTCATCAAATTGACCTTGGTGTGTAACCTTCCCGCCGTATCAATAATGACAATGTCGGCCTGCATTTCCACCGCCTGTTTCACCGCATCATAAGCAACTGCAGCTGGATCCGTATTCATACCGTGATCAATCACCGGGATTCCCACGCGTTCACCCCAAAGTTTCAGCTGATCCACCGCCGCCGCACGAAACGTATCCGCAGCTCCAAGTACAACCTTTAATCCATTTTGGTGAAACTGCGAGGCTAATTTCCCAATGGTCGTTGTTTTACCAACCCCATTAACACCCACTACCATAATGACATATGGTTTTTGAGTAGGTTCTGCAAACGCATTTTCAATGTCGTATGATTTGTTCTCATCCAACAACGCCGCAACTTCCTCTCGTAAAACTTGATCTAATTCCTCCGTTGAAACAAACTTATCGCGCTCCACACGGCGCTCAATGCGCTCAATAATTTTAAGTGTGGTAGCAACGCCAACATCCGATGTCAATAAGATTTCTTCCAGCTCATCTAATACATCATCGTCCACTTTGGATTTCCCCAAAACCGCACGACCCATCTTAGAAATCAAGCCTTCCTTGGTCTTTTCTAAGCCCTTGTCTAAGGCCTCTTCGAGGTCTGCTTGCTCCTCAGGAGCCGGCTTCTTCTTGAAAAAATCAAATAATCCCATCCGCGTTTGCGTATTTTACGATGTGAAGGTAATAAAAAAAAGTCCCTGATGAAGGGACTTCAAATAATCTAGCTAAAAAGTTTACCGACGAAAAACTAGTTTTTCAATGCAGCATTCACCTCATCTTGAAGAATGATTTCTTCTTTGAAGGTATAAGCGCCTGTCGTTGGGTTTTTAACCGCTTTGATGATTTTAGCGTACTTAACGCCTCCTTCTTTCTTTAGTGTTGCAACTACTTTCTTTGCCATAATTCCTGGGTATTAAACCTATTTAATTTCTTTGTGTAGAGTAACTTTCTTCAATACTGGGTTGTATTTCTTCAACTCAATACGTGCAGTCGTGTTCTTACGGTTCTTCGTTGTAATATAACGAGACATTCCTGGTAGACCCGACTCTTTGTGCTCAGTGCATTCTAAGATTACTTGAATGCGATTTCCTTTCTTTGCCATAATTGTAAATTGGTTACGCCTCTGTTCGAAACGGATTGCAAAGGTAGAAGAATTATTTTTTTTGCCAAAACCTTTACTGAAAATATCTATGAAAAAGTTGATAATTTCAATCACTTTCTACTAGATGCCCCTCAAATACTCTTTAAGGGCTTTTATTTGTCCTATAGTTTCTTCATTTTTGTTTAATGAATTCCATTCAATACGATTTTCGTCCGGAGAATTTCCAGCTTTCTGATCCCAATCAATATGATTTGGCCGACTTGAAAGCAGAAGAGATGATTATTTCGCTCGGACCGCAACATCCATCAACACACGGAGTATTGCGTTTAGAAGTTATTTCTGATGGCGAATTGGTCGTGGATGTGGTTCCGCATCTCGGTTATTTACACCGCTGCTTTGAGAAGCACGCACAATCACTTCCTTACAATCAAATCATTCCTTACGTAGACCGCCTCGACTACATGGCCTCCATGAATTCAGAACATGCCTACGTCATGGGGATCGAAAAGATGCTTGGATTAACCGGTACACTCCCCAAACGCATCGAGTACATACGCGTGCTTGTTGCCGAATTAAATCGCATCGCCTCACATTTCGTTGCCATCGGTACCTATGGGCTCGATATAGGCGCCTATACGCCTTTTTTATGGCTCATGCGCGACCGCGAGCACATCCAGCGTCTATTGGAATGGCTTTCAGGAGCTCGCATGCTATACAATTATATTTGGGTTGGTGGATTATTTTACGACCTACCCGTAGGTTTCGAAGCGCGCACCGCTGAGTTAATTCCCGTGCTAAAAAATACGATTCGCGAAGTCCAGCAAATCGTGGAGGGTAATAGTATTTTCATCAAACGTACCGCGAATGTTGGCGTATTACCTTTAAATTTAGCTATAAATACGGGTTGCACAGGGCCAGTCCTGCGTGGCTCAGGTTTGGCATTCGACTTACGTCGGGTTGACGGATACTCCGTTTATCCCGAATTGGAATTCGATATTCCAGTGGGCCGCGGTTTACATGGCCAAACCGGCGATTGCTGGGATCGAAACCATGTCCGCGTATTGGAATGCCTTGAATCCATTCGCATCATCGAACAATGTGTAGATGCCCTAACGGGATCAGAAAAACGAACCGTTGAATTTGATCCGCAAGCATTTGTTCCCAAAAAAATACGTCCTGCCGCGCAAGATATTTATGTGCGCGCCGAAAATCCCAAAGGGGAATTGGGCTTCTTTATACGTGCCGACGGCAAATCGGATATTCCCACACGGATGAAGGTGCGCGCTTGCTCTTTCCATCACCTTTCCGTTATTCCAGATCTGGCCAAAGGGGCCTATTTGGCAGATTTAGTTGCCATCATCGGCTCCATGGACTTAGTCATGGGCGAAGTAGATAGATAATATGACAAACGCATTTTTACCTGCGATCGAAGCAGAAATTAACCGCCAACAAATGGGCACAGCGCCGAGCGAATTGTATGATCCGATTCGCTATTTGATGCGATTGGGTGGAAAACGCATTCGTCCTGTCCTCTGTTTAATGAGTTATTCCTTATTTAAATCCGATTGGGAAAAAGTAGTCCCAAGCGCCTTATCCATCGAGATTTTTCACAATTTCACGTTGATGCATGACGACATCATGGATAAAGCGCCGCTTCGAAGAGGCAAAGCCACCGTGCACGAAAAATGGAATGATAACATTGCAATCCTTTCTGGGGATGTGATGCTCGTGAATGCCTATCAATATTTGAATCAATGTGCCCATTTGAACTTGCAGGCATACCAGCATCTATTAACGCGTTTTAATCGGACAGCAGCGGAGGTTTGTGAAGGCCAACAAATGGACATGAATTTCGAATCGCGTACCGAGGTAAGCGTCGAAGAATATATCGAAATGATTCGTTTGAAGACATCGGTGCTGATTGGATTGTCAATGGAAATGGGTGGAATTTTAGCGGAAACGGATTTGGCAACTTCGCAGGCTTTGTATGCCATTGGGGAGGCGGTCGGCCTAGGATTTCAGTTGAAAGACGATTTGCTAGATGTCTACGGCGACCCAGCGAAATTCGGTAAGCAAGTTGGCGGCGATATTTTAGCCAACAAAAAAACATATTTATTGATTCGTGCTTTTGAAACTGCTACGGGCGATCATTTAGCCGAATTAACTGATTGGGTCCAGCGGCCAGATGCCATTCCACAAGATAAAATTCAAGCGGTCACAGCTTTGTACAATAAGTTAGGTATCCGCGAAGAAACGGAAACGAAAATCAACGCCTATTTTGAGCATGCATTTCGTGCCGTGGAGACATTGAACATCGCAACTGAAAAAAAATCAGCCCTGCGCCATTTTATGGCTGGGTTGGTTGATCGAGAAGTTTAGTGTAGTTTTGTAGACTTGTCAAAGCTTCCTTGCGAAGCTTTTTATGTTATGGATCAATCAATTTCAATTAGTTTAGTCATCATGGTCATTACCGTGGCGATCTCCATTTTGGCGATGCAAAAGTCAAGCTGGATGAGCGCTTTGACTATGAATCCTTATCGGATTGCTAGAAAGCAGGAGTATTGGCGGTTTTTATCGTCGGGTTTTATTCATGCCGACTTTACCCATTTGTTTTTTAACCTGTTTTCCTTCTATTTTTTTGGCGGGCAGTTGGAATATATTTTCAACCAAATTTTTCCCGGTTTCGGCGTAGTCATGTTTGTGGC
>CANHKE010000035.1 GCA_947461155.1 Cytophagaceae bacterium
AGCAGGTTTAACTTTTTTTCTCCCCCAATTTTCATAAGAATACCTTCCTTGAATTTAGCCCAAATCCGAGGGACTGCTAAGAAATGCGTGGGACGTGTTTTACTTAAATTTTGCTGAAAAGTACTAAGGTTTTCAACAAAGTAAATCGTTCCTCCGGCTGCAATTCCGGCGAATTCAACGATATTTCTTTCGGCGATGTGGCAGAGAGGCAAATAGGATATAAATCGGGTATTGGGATTTTCCAAATAAGCTAAATCACGCGCTAAATTGAGTGCAATGGTGACTGCTTTGTTGGGTATCATGACACCTTTGGGAGTGCCGGTTGTCCCGGAAGTATAAACGATCGTTGCGATTTCCTCAGGATCTATTTCACATGGAATCGCTAAACTTTGTTCCGATTGTAAAATTTCTTGCCAAGCAGTTCCTTGGGTACAAGGGCTGTCAGGGGTGTAAACGATTTGAATGTGATCGGGTATACCTAACTTAATCTCATCCCAGTTGTCCAGTTTTCCTACAACTAAAATTTGACAGTCGGAATGGGTAAGTACTTGATTGAATTGATCACTGGTTAATGTCGGGTAAAATGGCACGGAAATAGCGCCTGCGTATGAAATCGCTAAGTCAGACAATATCCAATGGGCTGAATTTTTCGAAAGAATACCAATGTGTTTGGGTTTGTCTTCCTTTAGGTTTTGCTGGAAAAAAGCGGCTATTTTTTTTACTTGAACGGCAGATTCTTGGTAACTGTAATCCATGTAATTATGCCCAATGGGTTGCTTTAGGAATATGTTTAACGGAGTATAAATAGACCAATGTAAAAAATTGGCCAAATTGCTTTGGTAGGTTTGAATCACGCGGTTTAGAGATTTTATTCGCTAAAAATAAAATTTAATTCTTTGATATCATAACCTTTTATCTGATCGCCTACTTCAATTTGCAGAAGTCCCTGTGGGTTAACTTCCTTTATTTTTCCGCTAAAAATCTCGGTTTGATCTTGAAACAGGTGCCATTCGTTGATGCGAAATAATTGCATGTGATATTGGTCATCGATTTCTGCAAATTGCTGTTGGGTAAATCGGGTATACGATTCCTCAATAGCCAATGAAATGTGATTGAAAACGTCTGGGATGTGGATGGTCGTTTGGGTAGGAGACCATTGCCGGAGTGAGGTGGCGCGTAAACCTTCGAATGAAGTTTGGTTAATGTTTAAGCCTATGCCAATGATTGAAAATGCCCATTTACCTGATTGAAAATTACTTTCAATTAAAATGCCGCCCAATTTGTAATCATCTAGATAAATGTCATTTGGCCACTTGATGGAAGCCGGGAGTGTATGTCCAAGGTATAATGATGCCCAATTTTGCAAACCTTGGATAACACCCAATGCGATACATTTACTCAAATAAAATTGATTCGAAAGTAAGTTATGCGGTGGGTTTAGCACGTACGAGACGAGCAGATTTTGATCTGCTTCTGCTTGCCATTGGTTCCCGCGCTGCCCTTTGCCTGCTGTTTGGTGGCCTGCAATCCATGCAAATCCCTCGGGTAAATTAAGCGTTAATGACTCCTCAAATGCAAGCGCATTCGTGGATGGGCAGGATTTGATATATTTTGTGAATTTGCCGACGAACCGGGAGGGGGCTTGAAAATTGTTCAACTTTTCTTTGTAATTTTAGCTTTACAAGAACAAATTTAATTTTTTATTCGTTATACGGTCTTGAATATCACCGTTAATTATTTTTTAATACATATTTATGGCCAAAAGTACCTTAAAAACCCCCACCATGGAAGCATCTGAAGAACTAGCGAATTGGGTGGTGAAAGGAATGCAAGAAAAGAAGGCACAAGAGATCGTCGTGATGGACTTGCGTGGAGTACACAATGCATTTACTGATTTTTTTGTTGTTTGTTCAGGAACATCTGATACGCAGATTGAAGCGATTGCGGATTCGGTGGACAAAGAAGTGTGGGAATCTGGAAAGATTCACGTACATACCGTAGAAGGTAAAGCGAATCGTGAATGGATATTAATGGACTATTACGATGTCATTGTCCATGTCTTTTTAAAAGACAAGCGTGATTTTTTCAAATTAGAAGAGTTGTGGGGAGATGCGAAGTTTACGTATGTACCTGAAATGTAATTTTCGAGAAACGAACTTTTATCACTTCGATGTGTGTTAATAGCCCAAATTAAACAAACTAATGGCAAAACAAGGAAACAGTTTTAAAAACAAAAAACTTTCGGGGATGCCCCCACGCTTACCCAAAAAACCCGTTGGCGGTATGCAGAGTTGGATGATTATCGGTCTGATGATCGCAGTGGTCAGTATGTTTTTCTTTACCAAGCAGCACACCTTACAAGAAATCAATCAACGTCAATTTGAGTCGATGGTGATTCAAAAAGAGGTAGAATCTGTGGTGATTGTGAATGATAAATTAGTTGAGGTTAGTCTGAAGCCAAGTTTTGTTTCTAAGTATTTCAAGAATTCTCCTCAAGGCTTAGTATCTGCCAAGCAGGGTCCGCATTTTGAATTTTCGATTATTTCGAAAGAGGGATTTGAGCATTTTTTAGAGGATCGTCAAAAGGATTTTCCGCGCAATGAGCGCATTTTTGCTACCCCGGAAACACGAACTGGTCCATTGGATTGGTTGGGTACCTGGGGTTTCTTTATCCTAATGGGTCTTAGTTTTTACTTTCTATTCTTCCGCATGGGAGGGAGTGGCGGCGGTGGCGGTCAAATTTTCAACATTGGGCGTAGTCGGGCTACCTTGATTGAAGGTGAATCTAAAGTGAAAGTTACCTTCGATGATGTAGCAGGTTTGGATGAAGCGAAAGAGGAAATTCAAGAGATTGTCGAGTTTTTAAAGTTTCCCAAGAAGTTTACTGATTTGGGTGGTAAAATACCCAAAGGTGCCTTACTAGTGGGCCCTCCAGGTACAGGTAAAACATTGTTGGCAAAAGCCGTTGCCGGCGAAGCGGGAGTTCCTTTTTTCTCTTTATCAGGTTCTGATTTTGTGGAAATGTTTGTGGGCGTGGGCGCGGCGCGTGTACGCGATTTATTCAAGCAAGCAAAGGAAAAAGCACCATGTATCATTTTCATTGATGAGATTGATGCGGTAGGTCGTTCACGTGGACGTGGTCAAATGCCAGGTTCAAATGATGAGCGTGAGAACACCTTGAACTCGTTATTAGTTGAAATGGATGGTTTTGCGACGGATTCCGGGATTATCATTATGGCGGCAACGAACCGTCCGGATGTATTGGATCCAGCATTATTGCGTCCGGGTCGTTTTGATCGTCAGATTTCGATTGATAAGCCAGATATTATAGGTCGTGAGGCTATTTTCAAGGTGCATTTAAAGCCGTTAAAATTGGCGGCAGATATTGATCCAAAGGAATTGTCGGCGCAAACACCTGGATTTGCGGGTGCTGAAATTGCGAATGTTTGTAATGAGGCAGCCTTAATTGCGGCGCGTCGTAGCAAGACAGCGGTGGATATGGATGATTTTCAGGAGGCGATGGATCGGGTGATTGGCGGATTGGAAAAGAAAAATAAACTGATTTCTCCTTTGGAAAAGAAGATTGTTGCGTTTCATGAAGCAGGACATGCGATTGCTGGTTGGTTCTTAGAGCACGCGAATCCATTGGTTAAAGTGTCCATTGTTCCTCGTGGTGTAGCTGCATTAGGCTATGCACAATATTTGCCCAAAGAGCAATTTTTGTATCGTACGGAGCAATTGATGGATGAGATGTGTGTGACATTAGGTGGACGTGCGGCAGAGGAAATTGTATTTGGCAAGATTTCTACGGGTGCACAAAATGACTTAGAGCGTATTACGAAATTGGCCTATTCCATGGTTACGGTTTATGGTATGAATGAAAAATTGGGAAATATTTCTTATTACGATTCGAAAGGTTCTGATTATCAGTTCAACAAGCCGTATTCGGAGACAACGGCACGTGAGATTGACGAGGAGGTTCGTAAGATTATTGCTGAGGCATATACGCGTACCAAGAAGTTGTTACAATCCAAGAAAGATAAGTTGACTATTTTAGCGGAGCAGCTTTTGGAAAAAGAGGTGTTGTTTCAAAGCGATTTGGAGGCTTTAGTGGGTCCACGTCCATTTGAACAATTGACTTCGTATCAGGAATTCATCAAGGGTGAAACGGAGAAGAAGCGTCAGGATGCAAAAGATGAGCGTCAGTTAGCGGAGGAGAAAAAGCAAACGGCAAAGAAGACGGTGGCCAAGTCGAAGGAGGTAGCGTCGGAAGTGGAGCCTGTTAAAAAAGCTACACCGAGAAAGCGTAGTCCGAAAAAAGAAGATTAGACCGAAGGGGTGGGAAATCCCACCCCTTATTTTTTGTATATGGTTGAATTAGAAATACTCAAGGGTAAGCAGGTTTATTGCATTTCAGATATGCATTTGGGATTTCCGAATGCGGAGGAATCGCGTTTACGGGAGCGGGAGTTGATTCGATTCTTGGATGGAATTGCGGCGGATGCTTCGGATTTATTTCTAGTGGGGGATTTGTTCGATTTTTGGTTTGAATACAAACAGGTTGTTCCGAAAGGCTTTATTCGCTTTCTGGGTAAGATAGCTGAATTGGCGGATCGAGGTGTTCGAATGCATGTATTTGTGGGAAATCATGATCTTTGGATGCAGGATTATTTCGCTAATGAACTTAATGCGCGTATTTATCGAACGCTAACTGATTTCCGCTTACAATTTTCAGATAAAGAAATTCGGATTTGTGTGGGTCATGGGGATGGAATTGGGCCGGGAGATTATGGTTATAAGTTCTTGAAGCGCGTTTTTGTCAATCCAATCGCTCAGTTTTTATTTCGAAATTTGCATCCTGATTTTGGGGTTCGGTTAGCCCATTTTTGGTCTGGAACGCGTAAGAATTCTGCTATAAAATCAGGGCTGGTGCCGTTTAATGAAAAGACCGATTACATTGTATTGGCTATCAAGGAGCGATATTTAGCTGATCAGATGGCCGCTAAAGGAATTCAGGCTTATATATGTGGCCATCGACATCATCCGGTTTGTTTGCCGCTAGGTTCTGGAGTGCATTACTACAATTTAGGTGATTGGTTTAGTCCGAAATTTGCGAATGCATATTCCTTGCAGGTTGGGGATAAAGGCTTTGATTTTGTTAATTTTCAGCCAAATTTCTAATTTTTCTGCGTATCTTGAGGCATCATTGTTAACCAATAATTACTATGTCTCAATTTCACACGCGTCTTGAAGTAATGTCGGAGCTAGCCAAAAACATGGATGGCTACATGAAGGATTTTTTAAATCCGATTGATTCCAATTGGCAGCCTGCAGATATGCTTCCAGATTCAACAAAAGATAACTTCTTTGATGAGGTAAAATTGTTGCAAGAGGCAGCCAATGAATTGCCATATGATTATTGGGCTGTATTGATCGGAGATACGATTACAGAGGAGGCGCTTCCTACTTATGAATCTTGGTTGCTGGGAATGGATACAGTAGATCAATTAGATCAAGAAAATGGTTGGGTAAAATGGATACGTAGTTGGACTGCAGAAGAAAATCGACACGGTCAATTGTTGGGCACCTATCTATATTTGTCAGGAAAAGTGGACATGCGGGCGGTTGCTATTTCTACGCAGTATTTGATTGCAGATGGGTTTGATATTGGTACTTCTGCGGATCCGTACCGTAATTTTGTTTACACCTCGTTTCAAGAGTGGGCGACGAATATTTCACATCGTCGGACGGCTTCGTTAGCGAAGCAACATGGCAATTCGAATTTATCGCGTATGTGTGCACAGATCGCAGCGGATGAATTACGTCATGCCAAAGCATATAAGGCCTTTGTTTCTGAAATCTTTAAGCTTGATCCATCCGAGATGATGTTGGCTTTTGCAGATATGATGAAAAAGAAAATTGTCATGCCTGCACATTTCTTACGTGAGATGAGTGGAGCGAAGAGTTCGTTGTTCGATCATTTTTCGGATGCGGCGCAGCGAATTGGTGTTTATACCACAATGGATTACACGACTATTATGCGTGGTTTAATTCAAGATTGGGATTTGGAGCACGTTCGCGGGTTGAATGATCAGGCGGAAAAGGCACGTGATTATGTGATTGGTCTGCCAGCGCGTTTAGAGCGATTAGCTGAGCGTGTAAAGGTTCCAGAATTAGCTTATCCATTTAGCTGGATCGTTTAGTTTATGCCCCAAAAGTTAGCTTTGGATGCGCTTAATCGGCTCGATGTAACTGCCTATAAACAGGTGGATAAATTTCCTTATGTCTTTGTGTTAGATGATATTCGTAGTATGAATAACATCGGTTCTGCGTTTCGTACAGCAGATTCATTTCGGTGTGCTCACATATACTTATGTGGAATCACTGCTCAACCACCGCATCGAGAGATTTCTAAGACTGCATTGGGGGCGGATGAGTCGGTGGATTGGACGTACTTTGAATCACCTGAATCATGTATATCGGAACTAAATACGCTGGGGTATGAAGTGTATTGTATTGAGCAGGTGGATCAATCGATTGCTTTGCAGGATTTTCGGCCTGATTCCGGCAAAAAATATGCCTTTGTTTTCGGAAATGAAGTGTTTGGGGTTAATGATACCTGGATTGCGGGAGCTTCGGGGTCCTTGGAGATTCCACAATTTGGGACCAAGCATTCATTGAATGTGTCGGTTACCATGGGAATTGTTGCCTGGGATTTTGTCTCTAAATCCGTTCTGTAGGAATTTCAATATTAAATTTTTCGGTTCTTTTAGAAACTTAACACAGATAAGTTTTTACTTCTCATTTCTTTGTCTAGATTTAACAATAATTTAATTGAAACATAATGGATAGTAACAAAAAAGTATTGGCAACTCAATTGAGCGCACTTGTATTGCCAAAGCTTACTGGCTTATCAGAGAAGCATGCAAAGAAGGTCCTAGCGACAGTAGAAAAGGCTGTTGGTGATATCGCAAAGAAATATGCTAAATTGGTTTCTGAGCAGGAAAAAGAAGCCGCACGTGTGAGAGCTCGCGCAGAAAAAATCAAATTGAAAGCTGCTGAAAAAGAGGCTAAGAAAAAGAAAAAGTTAGCTAAAAAAGCGGCTGAGTTAAAGCAAGTTTCGCAATTGATGCGAAAAGAGGCAGTTGCCGCTCCTGTAAAATCAGCTCCTGTAAAACCGGCTTCAAAAGCGCCGGCAAAAACAAAAGCAAAGGTTATAAAAAAATAGGATAAGCATATTTATCCGTGATTTAATGCGTTCATCCCGAATTACTTTTGGGGTGAACGCTTTTTTTTATATTTGAAATCAAAATTTAATTAGATGCTTTTATCAATTAGGCAGGTGTGTAAGCAATATGGGGATCATGTTGCTTTGCAAAATGTCAGTTTAGAAATTCCGAAGGGTAAAATTTTTGGTTTATTGGGGCCAAATGGTGCCGGTAAAACTTCACTGATTCGGATTATCACGCAAATTACGGGACCTGATTCGGGTCAGATTTATTTTGATGGCGAGCCACTTCGTGCGGAGCATGTGGATCAAATAGGCTATTTGCCTGAGGAGCGTGGATTGTATAAGAAAATGAAGGTTGGGGAACAGCTATTGTATTTGGCGCAATTGAAAGGGATGCGCAAAGAAGAGGCTTTGGCTAAATTGAGGGATTGGTTCGTTCGATTAGATATTAAAGACTGGTGGAATAAGCCGGTGGATGATTTGTCCAAAGGGATGCAGCAGAAAACGCAGTTTATTGCAACGGTGGTACATGAGCCTAAATTACTCATCTTGGATGAGCCATTTTCGGGTTTTGATCCGATCAATGCGAATATGCTTAAGGATGAAATTATTGCCATAAAGGAACGCGGTACGACAGTCTTATTTTCTACGCACCGTATGGAGTCTGTGGAAGAATTATGTGATGAAATTGCCTTAATAAATCATGCGCAAGTTGTACTTTCTGGTAATAAGGTGGAGGTGCAATCGCGCTACAAGAAGAATCAATATTCGATTCGCTATGAAGGCGATTTAGGGGAGATTCCGGGTATTGAGGTGGTGTCAAATGTTTCCGGACTAGCAATTTTACGATTTGTTTCTGGGCTGTCTACCAATGAGGCGATCGCGAAATTAATCTCTCAAGTTAATTTGTTGGAATTCAACGAATTGATTCCCTCATTTAATGATATTTTTATTCAAGTTGTTAATGAAACAAATGCCTAATGAATAAGATTTTACTGATTATACAGCGTGAGTATACGACACGCGTGATGAAAAAGTCCTTTTGGATTTCATCTTTATTGGCCCCTGTATTAATTACGGCTATTTATGCCATTCCGATTTGGTTGGCAATGAAAGATAAAGAGGTCAAGAAGATTGCCATTTTGGATCAAAGTCGTTTGTTTAAAAAGGCCGACTTACCTTCAAAAGAGTTAGCATTCACCTTTGTTTCTAAGACGGAGGATGATTTTAAAAAGCAGTTTACGGCGGAAGGTTATGATGCATTTGTTAGTGTTCCCGCAGATGTATTGGCTAATCCGAAGGGGGGACATATATATTCAGCAAAGTATATTGGC
>CANHKE010000036.1 GCA_947461155.1 Cytophagaceae bacterium
CGTTTTGGTTTTCTGATTTTTGAACCGGTTTTCCTTGCGCATCCAGCACCCAAATCACGCGATTCGACTGATCTCCGGCAATAATTTGATGCTTTTTTGCATCGATGCGAACAGCCGTAAAATTCGGAATTGTCCCATTAGCTAATGCCACCGGCAGGTCTTCCACGGCAAAGGACTGATTTTCATTTAAAGGCGCATATTCAGGATAGGTTAATTCCTTTGGCGCCTTAGCAAGATAATATGCTTTGATTTTTTCCCAATCTGCATCCGAAATCATCTGCGTTTGTGGGCGCATGATGGCATAGTCCGACAAAGGTTTTTGCAATTGCTCAATCTCCTTCGAAACACCGAGCATAATGCCCATGTAGGGCAGCGTGCTGTATTGCCAAACATTCTTGGGCAATAACCCAGGAGCAGGTAATTCGTGACACGACTGGCAATACTGCTTAGCTAAAGCTTCCCCTTCCGATACGTCTTGCGTGCAGCTGGTAAATTCATAAGCGAAAACCGAGAAAAGTGTAAATGCCAGGATTATCCGCATTAATTCAGCTTTTTAAACACTTGCAAATGATCCGAATTACGCGTCACAAAATACAAGGGCCCTTTGGGCGTATGGACAATTTTAATATCCCGCACATCTCCCTCTTGCAAAAATCCAGTGTCTGTAGGCACAAGCGCCTTAAATCCACCCTTGCCATCGCCTTTTAAAATCAAGCCAAAAAAGGCATCGTAGCGCGCTTGATACATCGAAGCTCCATTAAAGTTTCCGCCTAAAATAACGTCCAGATGTCCATCCTTATCCACATCCTCCGTGCGCAAAACCATCACTTTGGACACCTGAGCCAAAGCTGGCAAATCGCGACGCTCAAATTTTCCCTTGCCTTTATTCTCCAGATAAATAGACTCAAATGTATTCACCATGCGCTCAGTTGCACCTTTCAATTCATTATCTCCGAACAAATCTTCAATCGTATTGCCTGCAAAATCCTTGTATTTGGTAAATTTCTTGCTGATGATACTTGGGATCTGTTTCCCAATCTCATCTTTACTATTGATCGGGTACCAATCATCTCCACGGTTATAGCCTATGATGTGCTCCTCCGTCTCATTCTTATCCACGTCTTTGATCAACATCCGTAATTTCCCGTCGAGTTGTTTCCGTAATTTGGTATTTGTACCCAAGTTGCCCACCACAAAGTCCACATCGCCATCCTGGTCAAAATCTCCAGCCGTTAAGCCATTCCAGAATCCGGTCAATTCCTCCAATCCATTGTCGATTAACGTGAATTTCCCCTGCTGATTTTCGAACATTTTGATCGGCATCCAATCGCCCACAACCGTTAAATCCTGATCGCCATCCCGATCGATATCCGCCCAAATAGCTTCTGTAAGCATGCCCGCTTCACGTAAATCTGGTGCTATGGCGGTAGTCCGATCCGTGAATTGTCCCCGACCATTGTTGGCCAATAAATAGGACTTCGGCGAATAGCCATAATGATATCCCACCACACGACCACCTACGAATAAATCGATGTCCCCATCTCGGTCAAAATCACATGGACGTACCACTGATTTATTATCAAACATCGGAGGTAAAGCCTTTAGGTCGCGTGTGAAATTCCCTTTACCATCATTTTTGTAAAGCCGGTCAAACTGCTCAGGCATTTGATCGTAAAACTCGTTTCCGCCAGAAACCACATACAAGTCTAGGTCTTTGTCGCCATCCGCGTCAAAGAACAAGGCATCCACATCTTCGAATAAGCTATCTGTCTTAAATGAAGTTTGAGGTGAAAAGGCAAAGCCATTCGTTTTTTGCAGATACAATTGACCCGCTTGATATTTCGCACCACCAACATAAAAATCCTCCAATCCATCTCCATTCACATCACCCACAGCCATTTTTGGACCTTCCATGGAAACCTTAAATGGAATCAACAATTCCCGATTGAAGTCAAAATAGGTGTTTTCCTGATGCAAATATGGTATACCTGCTGCGGCCGTCACTTCTTCAAACATCGGTTTCGGCTGAATAAAGAATTGAAAATCCTTCACAAGCATCTGCGCATTTTTCTGATCCAAGGTTAGTAATTCATTGATCTTCGGATTTTTCAGAATCTGCATTTTCTCATTTTCCCAGATGACGATTAGGGAATCCACTTGCGCCAACTGACCAATTCCAAATAGCAGGGTAGGTTCCACCGAACTCATGAAACCACGCGTCGGCATCATCTGCTGCATCTGTTGTCCATCCTTTGTTTTCAAGATCACCTTCGCGCCAATTCCGAACGTATTCATCCCTTCACCCTTGAATTTCACTTTCACGAAATTGTTCTTCAACAATTCGCGCGAATGATTCTCATAAATGCCTGCCGGTTCATTCAAGTTATTGGATATCAAATCCAAATCGCCATCATTATCTAAGTCCGCATACGAACTACCATTCGAAATCCCATCCTCCTCAAATCCCCAAGTCATCGATTTATCTTTGAAACGCAAGTCCTTTGACCCTTGGAATAAATAATTGTGCACCTTTCCACTTGGCATTAAATCGATGGCCTCTTGATCCAATTTATGTGAAGTTGGCAAACCGTAATGCAACGAATCTCCAATCACAAATTTCAAGTAATCCAAATCGTTTGGCCGTTTCAAAATACCATTCGAGACAAAAATATCCTTCAACCCATCCCCGTCATAATCTGCCATCAAAGTACTCCAGCTCCAGTCCGTTGCCGCTACGCCCGAAGAGGCCGCGATGTCTGAAAACTTCTGGCCGCCCATGTTGAGCTGCAAGCAATTCCGACTATATTGATTGAAATAGCCGAACTGCAATTTGTACATATAAATATCTAATGGATCCTCACCCACGGACGATTTCTCCACCTTCTCGTCTTCCGGATACATATCCAATGTCATCACATCTTGATAGCCATCGTTGTTAATATCCGCAATATCCGAACCCATCGAAAAGCGACTCAAGTGCTTGAAATGCTCCTTGATGCCTTCCTTGTAAGTTCCATCTTGTTGGTTGATGTAGTAATAATCATCCTCATGAAAGTCATTGCTGACATAGATGTCGAGCCAACCGTCGTTGTTTAAATCAGCGACAGAGATTCCCAAACCATAGCCCATGGCCGCCTGGTAAATCCCAGATTCAGCTGAAATATCGGTGTATTTCCCACCATCGTTGCGGTATAGATAGTCACCTGCTTCGTTGTCTTTCAGCATACGCGTATTCACCCGATCATACGAACGGGTATTGTGCACCGCGTGATTCAACAAATAACAATCTAAATCACCATCCTTATCGTAATCAAAAAAGGCTGCTTGTGTAGAAAAACCAGTGAAATCTAGCCCATATTCGCTCGCTTTTTCCGAGAAGGTATTGTCACCATTATTGATGTATAATTCATTCGACCCCTCCATTCCTTTGAAATTACTCACGGCACAAACGTAAATATCTAACAGCCCGTCGCCATTGACATCTGCCATCGTAACACCCGTTTTCCAATCTGAAAATCCTTCGATACCGGCTTTCACGGAAATGTCTTCAAACTCCATGTTGCCCTTATTCAGGTACAACTTATTTTTCCCTTGGTTGGACGTAAAAAACAAATCGACGAGCCCGTCATTATTAATGTCCCCAGACGAAACACCTCCTCCATTGTAGAAATAGAGGTAGTCCAAAATATTAAATTCAGGCGTTTCTGTGATTTGATTAGTGAAATCTATGTGCGTTTTCGAGGCAGGCAATTTCTCGAACAATTGCACATCATCGCCAGATTTACACGCTAGGAAACCAATGGATAAAATGAAACATACGAGATACTTATTCATACTACTTATTATTTTACTTGAAACACTTGTGCTTTGTCATTGTTTTTAGCGAGGACTACAAAATTCCCTCCTTTTCCTTTCGCGATAGCCATTTTACGAACCTGACCACGTGTTTGAAAACCAGTATCTTTCGAGCGTTTGGCGACAAACTTCCCTTTTCCGAGACCCTTTAACATCAAGCCGTAGATCGCATCAAAACGTCCCCATTCTGGCAAGGAATCAAAGAAATTACCGGCTAAAAGGACATCTAATTTTCCATCGTGATCAAAATCAGCAACTTCGATGCCACGAATTGGAGCGAATTGCGCTTCATAAGGCAAGGATTGTAAACTGAAATTGCCTTTGCCGTCGTTGATTAAAAAGGCAGATTCCGTTGTCGTGATTTGACGTAAAACCATTCCGTCACGTTGTTCATCCGAATACAATTCTTCTACCGACTTATTCGCATAATCTTTATACTTGATAAACTTCTGTTTAATCGCCGGAGTCGCACGTTGCAATTCGCCTTTCAGCACCATCGGATAGGTATTCCCATCTTCGGTCACACATGAAATAATTTGCTCGACCGTCCCGTTTTTATCAAAGTCATTGACAGAAAGCGTCGCTGGAAATGCTGCAGATGCTTTAATCTTTGAATTTAGGCCAAAGTTCCCTGCCACAAAATCTATGTCACCATCGCCATCGATATCAGCTGGTTTCAAACAGCCCCAAAGACCCTCTGAACCCGGCACCATTTCTTGCTTCACTAATTTCCGACCGCGCTCATTTTTAAAGACCACAATGCCACCCCAATCTTGCGCAACAACTAAATCTGCATAACCATCATTATTCACATCCACCCAATCGGCATCCGTAACCATACCTAATTCGCCAATTTCCGGCATGAAACGTTTCGAGTAGTTTTTAAAACCACCCGTGCCATCATTGATGTACAAATTACTGCTCGGACTCATGCCGTATTTAGTTGACAACATGCGTGAACCGACAAACAAGTCCATATCACCATCGTGATCCATGTCGGCAACCGTCGCACACGAACCATTTTCAAAGATTGTAGGGAAGCGTAGATCACGCTTAAAATTCCCTTTGCCATCATTCAAATACAACAAATCATGTAATTCAGGTGCGTTGATATCAAACTCATTACTTCCTGTTACGACAAACAAATCCAAATCCTTATCGCCATCAGCGTCAAAGAATAGTGCGTCCGTATTTTCCGTTGTTTGATCTAAATTGAAATCTGCCTGATTGCTTTCCTTAAATTGACCTGAGGCTAGTTGGACAAATAACTGCTTCTTCTGCCCCGCAGCACCCCCTAAATAAACATCATCGAGACCATCCCCATTTACATCACCCACCGCCATGGCCGGACCTTGTGTAGATAATTTTTGTTTCAATAACACATCGCGATCCCAGTCATTGAAAAGACTTTCCTGGTGCGTATATGCTAATGTTTTTGACGTCACATCGGCAAAAATAGGCTTTGCTGCAAACGGGATGTAGGTAAATTTACCTGTCGCTTTTGCGTAATCAAGCGTTAAAACCTGATCCGATTTAACCGATTTCAATACTTGCATGTGATCATCTGGCCAAATGATTTGCAAGGAATCAATCTTTGCATTTTGACCTAAACCAAAGACCATTTGATGATCACTAGAGGACTGAAAACCACGGTTTGGCATTTGTTGCAACACCTTAATTTTGCCTTGTTGGAACAAAGTCACCTTCGCCCCAATCCCAATTAAATTACGTCCAGTACCTTTTAAGTGAATGCTCAAGTAATGGTTTTTCAACTTTTCATTGGTCTTATTCTTATAAACCGAAAGCGGTGCATTGACGTTATTCACAACTAAATCCAAATCACCGTCATTATCTAAATCCCCATAGGCCGAACCATTCGAGAAACCAGGACCTTCTAATCCCCAAGACTTCGCTTGATTGCTAAACTTCAAATCGCCTTCGTTTTTATACGCGTAATTTGGAATAGGCACGGACGAAATCTTGTCGGTAAATTCCTTGTAATCAAATTTCTTCCCATTCAACATTTGCTGCATGGTGTTTCGGTCGCCCAAGAAATCAACAAAGTCTTGATCCGTCAAATCTTTGGCAATTCCATTGGCCACAAAGATGTCCTTTTGACCATCGTTGTCCATGTCGAAAATAAGCGCTCCCCATGACCAGTCGGTGGCATGTACGCCGGCCAATTGCCCTACCTCGCTGAAGGTTCCGTCGCCATTATTCAGCTGCAAGTTGTTGCGCATGTATTGATGCCAAAACCCGCGTTTCAACTTCAAGTCCACTAAGTTATATCCTTCAAAAATAGAAGTAGTTTTCAAGCGACGATCATCCCCCGGAAGCATGTCGGTGACAAAAATATCCAAGTTCCCATCGTCATTAATATCAGCGATGTCCGCACCCATCGAGCTGAGTGATATATGCGGCATTTGATTCTCTAAATCTTCTTTAAATGTTCCATCGTGCTGATTGATGTATAAATAATCCCGCTCGTAGAAGTCATTTGAAATATAAATATCTGGCCAATTGTCATTGTTGACATCGCCAATCGTAATACCTAAACCAAAACCAATCAAGCTGCCATAAATACCAGCTTTTTCAGACACATCCGTAAAAATGATGCGCTTGCCATCGGGGCTGTCGTTACGAAATAACTTATCCCCGCCTAAATTATCGCGCACATCGCGCAGGTTGGTGTAGCCCAACTTGTCAATGGGTGTAAAGCTGTTGTTCAGCAAATACATATCTAAATCACCGTCGCGGTCGTAATCGAAAAACGCAGCGTGCGTGGAGAGACCTCCGTCTTCCAAACCGGCCTCTTTGGCCATTTCTTTATAGGTTGGTATTCCACCCCTCACGCCTTGATTGATGTATAATTGGTTTCCGCGTGCATCGCGTGAACCAGAATTACACACATAAATATCCATTAATCCATCGCCGTTGACATCCGCAAATGTGACCCCCGTAGACCAAAATTTCTTACCGACGATACCGGCTTTGACCGTAATATCTTCGAAATGCATTCCCCCTTTATTGAGGTAAAGTTTATTGTCCTCGAAATTTGAGGTAACAAATAGATCCGAAAGGCCGTCGTTGTTAATATCACCAATAGCCACTCCACCACCATTATAAAAATTTCGGTAGTTGAAGATATTGAATTCCTTTTTCTCTAAACTCCGATTCACGAAGTCGATGCCAGTTTCGGAAGCAGGCAATTCTTCAAAAAGGGTATCTTCTTTGGTCGAGCATGCGCAGGCTAGAAAAGCCAGGCTACAAAGGAGTACAAATTGCTTCATGGAAGGTTCAAATATTGGACTACAAAAATACAAAAAAGGCCTTGTATATAAAATAAAAAGGCAGAACCAATGGCTCTGCCTTTTTACCAAATTCAGTATGAATTAATACCCAGGGTTTTGTTTCAACAATGGGTTAGCATCGATACGTGGTTGTGGAATTGGGAACAACTCACGAGTCTTATCTAATTTCTTCATGAACTTACGCTCTAAAGAGAAAGTACCGAAACGAACCATGTCGTTACGTCTCCATCCTTCCCAAGCGAATTCACGACCACGCTCAGCTAAGATATCAGCTGCAGTCAATGATTTCAATGGATCTACTCCAGAACGCGTACGGATTGTGTTCACGTCAGCTAAAGCTTCAGCAGTTTTTCCTAGACGGAAAGCAGCTTCTGCACGCATCATGATCGCATCAGCCAAACGGAATACTACGTAGTCGTTTGATTGATCCCCGTTCGGGTTGTTCTTTTGGATCTCATATTTTTGAGAACGGATACCTGCAACTTGGAATTCTGGATCTGCATCCGTCATTTGATCCTTGTTGAAGTCAGCGATAAATGCCAATGGAGCACCTTTCGCATCTTTCAATGCAGCACCAGAAGAAGCATATTGCTGACCTTTGATCCACATTGAGTTACGTAAATCTTTCGACTCGAATGAGTTGTAGAAATCCGCTAATGTACAGAAACCATTCCATGGAGAGTTACCCAAACCATACGTTTGTTGGTTTGCATAGTGTAACGTTCTCATTTGGAAGTTCATACCACCTGCTTTGAAGCTATCGTAAGGGATAGTCCAAATGTTCTCTCCTGATCCTTCGTTTGCAACGATGAAGTTAGAAGTAGTAGAAGAAGAAAGTGAATATCCGTTTTTCGAATTGATAACCGCGTTAGCAGCATCATAAGCTCCTTGCCAATCAGCTGTACCTGAGTAAACCCCAGCGTTCAACTTCAATTTAGCTAGCAACATACGAGCAGCATCTTGGTTCATACGAGAATATGCTTTTCCAGGTAATAAGTTTGGAATAGCAGCCTCTAATTCAGACTTAACGAAAGCATACACTTCAGCGCGAGTCTTAGTACCACCTGCAGAAGCATTATCTGTTACGATTGGGACGTTTCCAAACGCATCAACAGCCATGAAGTAATAGAAAGCACGTACAGCACGTAACTCATCTACTGCTTTTTGGTTTGTCTTAACAACTGGGATCAATTGGTTAATCTGAGAGATGTTACCAAAGATGAAACCCCACATACCGTGGATAGGTCCATGCTGAGGCGTCCATGTGTGGCGAGAATACGCCAACCAATCTCCACCGTCAAACCAGTCACCACCACGTGTAGGAACGATCAACTCATCCGAAGATGCTTCACTAGGATTAAACCAATCCCACGTGATACCACGAAGACCAC
>CANHKE010000037.1 GCA_947461155.1 Cytophagaceae bacterium
AGTAGGTGCGTATGGAAGTGGTAAGTCACGTGAGTTTACACGAACCACTGGCGCATCTAAATAATCAAAAGCCCAACGTTGTAAATGATAGGTTATCTCAGAAGAAATAGCCGCTAATGGGTTTGCTTCTTCTACAACAACACACCGATTTGTTTTCTTAACTGATTCCACAACCGTAGCGTAGTCAATTGGACGAACCGTTCTTAAGTCGATCACTTCACAACTGAAACCTTGTTTCTCTAATTCTTCCACAGCAGGCATAACGACACGCGAAAGCATTTTACCAAATGTCACAATCGTCACATCTTTTCCTTCTTTCACAATAGAAGCCTTTCCAATTGGGATTAAATACTCACCATCTGGAACTAAGCCCTTATCGCCATACATCACTTCCGACTCCATGAAAATAACTGGGTCATTATCGCGAATTGCCGATTTCATTAAACCTTTCGCATCAGCTGGATTTGACGGAACAACTACTTTCAATCCCGGTGTATTCGCAAACCAATTTTCAAAGTTTGACGAGTGCTGCGATGACAATTGCCCCGCATTACCTGTAGGCCCACGGAAAACAATTGGGCAAGAATACTGACCACCTGACATGGACATCAACTTAGCTGCTGAGTTAATCACTTGATCAATTGCTACCAAAGAAAAATTGAATGTCATAAATTCAACAATTGGACGAAGGCCATTGGCCGAAGCACCCACCGCAATACCACCAAAACCTAATTCAGCAATCGGTGTATCAATCACACGGTCCGGACCAAATTCGTCCAACATCCCTTGTGAAACTTTATAAGCACCATTATATTCAGCAACTTCCTCACCCATCAAAAAGACCGTGTCATCACGTCTCATTTCCTCTTGCATTGCCTCACGCAAGGCTTCTCTAAATTGAATTTCTCTCATAATATGTTCTTAGTTGTGGGACTACCCAAGCGGGAGCAAAATTAGGCAAGAAAAAGCATTCCACAAAACCAAAATTCAGGTTACAAATCATCCATTTTGCTAAATTCCTCGTATTTTTGAATTTAAATCGAAATTTCACCCACATGTCTGTTCAAATCGGCCCCATATCTACTTCGCTTTCGCGCTATTTAGCAGAAAACTCCTATTCACATGTAGCCATTTTGGTGGACGAGTATACAAACAAACATTGCTTACCCTTAATTAACTCACTTCTTCCTGCCAAATTCACCAAAATTCTGATCAAATCGGGCGAGGATCATAAAACACTCCAAACCTGCGAACGCATTTGGGATGCCATGACCAAAGCCAATATAGATCGCCATGGCTTATTGATTAATTTAGGCGGTGGGGTAATCGGCGATATGGGTGGCTTTTGTGCATCTACATACAAAAGAGGGATCGATTTTATTCAAATCCCTACGACCCTTTTAGCGCAGGTAGATGCCAGTGTGGGAGGAAAGCTGGGCATTGACTTCCAAAGTTTCAAAAATCACATTGGCGTATTTCAATTACCTAAAACAGTTTTGATTGACCCCAATTTCATCCATACACTACCCGAACGTCAAAAACTATCTGGTTACGCCGAAATCATCAAACATTGCCTGATTCGCGATGAAGAAAAATGGAGCGAAATTAGCCACCAGGGATTTGATGACATCAATTTGGCTGACCTAATCAGTCATTCGGTGGAAATCAAAAAAGCAGTTGTGGAAGAAGATCCCAAAGAAGCAGGACTCCGCAAAATATTAAATTTTGGCCATACTTTAGGTCACGCAGTTGAAACCTATTTATTGAACTTAGGCAAACGCCGCATTTTACACGGGGAAGCAATCGCCGTAGGCATGATAATGGAAGCCTATCTTGCTTATTCGCGGAATTTGATTAGTCGGCAAGAACTTGAGTCGATCGAAATCTACCTATTTGAAACGTATGGACGTGTGAAACTTTCTATGGACGAAATTCCAGCAATCATTAAACTGACGGCGCAAGACAAGAAAAACAAAGGAAATGAAATTCGATTCTCGTTGCTAACAGGCATCGGCGATTGCGGATATGATATTCCTGTCAGTGCTTCTGAAATGAAAAAGGCGATCGCCTATTACATCGGCTAATTATTCGATTACCTGAGGAACTTTAAAATATTTCTCATTCGTATCCGGACCCAAAGCGAGTGCCTTTGAACGGTCCAAGCCATCTTTTGCCACATCATCTCGAAAGTGATTTAAGGAACTCGTCATATGCACTAAGGGTGCGACACCGGATGTGTCCACAGCATTCAATGCTTCCATCCAATCCAACACCTTATTGATCGAATCTTGCATCTCCCCCACCTGATCTTCTTTCAATTCCAAGCGAGCCAAATGCGCAATTTTCACCACATCATTCTTCGTTACTTTCATCTTTGTTTGGCTTTAATTTTTTATCCTCAGGCATTTCTTTATCTAAAAATGCGTTCAGTGCATCGCGATCCAAAGTGGTCGTAATTTGACCAAACGAATCAATATTCATTTCAAATCCCGCTAAATCCGGATGTACTTTAGGTCCCTTAAGGACCGATTTTGACTTGCCTTTCATTCGCTAAGTTTTGGAAAAACGGACAATGCCGCCTGTAAACGCGCAATCACTTCCTCTTTCCCCCACAGCTGCATGGAAATCATCAAATCTGGTCCAGCTCCATTTCCGCTCAAAGCAACCCGCAACATTTGCATCACTTTACCCATTTTAATCCCTGCTGCTTCCAAAGAAACATGAATCGTATGCTTAATTCCATCCGCATCCCAATCGGCACAAGTAGGCAAATGCGCAGCGATTACCTGCAAACCTTGTTGGGCCTCCACATTCCACTTACTCGCCAAAACGGCTTCATCGTAAACTTGCGGCCTTTGGGTGAATTCTTGAACCAACTGACTGATTTCCTTTGGAAAAGTCACCCGATCCAAAAACAAATGAACAAAGGCTTTAGCATCTGCCAGTGCCAAATGAGGCAAGTAAATCTTCGCTAATTCGGCTAAATCGGCTTGTTTTAAATATTGCTGATTAAACCATTTGGCTTTATTTACATCAAATTTCGCACCGGCTTTATTGATACGTTCCAATGAAAACGCATCCACCAATTCTTCCAAACTAAATAATTCTTGCTCCGTACCTGGATTCCAACCTAAAAAGGCAAGAAAATTCAAGGTAGCTGCTGGCAAATAACCTTCTTGTCTAAATCCTTTAGAAACAGCGCCTGTTTGGGGATCCGTCCATTCCATGGGAAAAACAGGAAAACCACCTAAATCCGCATCCCGTTTCGACAATTTACCATTGCCTTCAGGCTTTAACAACAAAGGTAAATGGGCAAACTGAGGCGCTTTCCAGCCAAATGATTGATATAATAGAATATGCAAAGGTGCAGAAGGAAGCCATTCTTCCCCACGAATCACATGGGTGATTTCCATGATGTGATCATCCACGACATTAGCCAAATGATAGGTAGGCATTCCATCGGATTTCATCAGCACTTTATCATCCATGCTCGAAGTATGTACGTGAACCCAATCGCGTACACTATCTTGAAAACGAATTTCACCTTTGGCAGGAACTTTTAAACGAATCACGTAGGGGGTATCAGATGCCAATAGACTTTCTAATTCACCCGGCGACATGGCAAGTGAATTGCGTAATTTAACCCGTGTTAACGCGTTGTACTGAAAGGCAGAACCTTTACTCTCGTACATCGTACGCATGGCATCTAATTCTTCCGAACTATCGAAGGCATAATATGCTTTCCCTTCTTGAATTAATTGATCCGCGTATTGTTTGTAAAGTGATTTACGCTCGCTTTGTCGGTATGGCGCATGAGGCCCACCCACCCCGACGCCTTCATCAGGACTAATGCCTAACCACGCTAAACTGTCCAAAATATATTGTTCAGCACCGGGAACAAAACGCGTTTGATCGGTATCTTCTATACGAAGAATGAATGTTCCACCCGTTTTACGAGCTAATAAATAATTATATAAAGCTGTTCTAACTCCCCCAATATGTAATGGTCCCGTGGGACTTGGGGCAAAACGAACACGAACTTTTTCAGACATGATTTATGATTTATAGGCAATACACGAAATTTCCACACGCACATCTTTGGGCAATCTGGCCACTTCAACAGTCTCGCGAGCGGGGAAATTTTCACTAAAATAAGAACCGTAAACGGCATTAATCTGCGCAAAGTGTCCCATGTCTTTCACGAAAATGGTGCATTTTACAATATCTTGATACGAATAACCGGCGGCACGCAAGATATGACCCAGGTTTTTCATCACCTGCTCGGTTTCTTCCTCAATGGTTACTCCCGATTCAAATGCAGCTAAAGCGATTTGCCCGGAAACATACAAGGTACCATTCACTTCTAAAGCTTGCGAATAGGGCCCGATAGCAGCTGGGGCTTCAGGAGAAAAAATAATTTTTTTTGTCATACCTTTGAAATAGCGTTGCAAGTTACCAAAATTTGCGCGAATCCCCGAAGGCCAAGAGACTGATTTTTCATGCAAAACGACATCAAAAAACGAATCGATCAGAATAAAGGAATCGCTTATATGCTGCTTTCTTCCTTATGTTTTGCGGTAATGTCGGCCATTGCCAAATCCATGAGTGCCCGTTTTGGATCTGTCGAACTTGTTTTCTTTCGCAGTGCCGTGGGCCTACCCTTTCTACTGACAAGTCTTTATCACAAACCTGCTGTCCAAACCGGGGGAAAACTGTACTTCATTATTCTAAGAGGTTTGCTGGGTGCATTCACCCTATATTGCCTATTTTTCACGTTGGAGCACCTCGGCCTATCCCTCACAAATACCTACGGCCAAGCATTCCCTTTATTCATTGCCGTATTTAGCTTCTTTATATTTCCCAACGAGCGATTATCGTCTAAACAAGTATTATTTCTACTCGTGGGTTTTTTCGGAATCTTGCTCATCTTTCAGCCAGATGCACAAGGTGAATTAGTACATCATGCCACGGGAATCGTGTATGCCATGGGAACGGCTCTCGGTTATTTAGCGATCAAAGAAGCCCAAAAATACTACGATTCGCGGTGGGTCGTCGTGTCATTTATGGCCGCAGGATTCATTGCCTCGAGTATTTCTTTGGCCTTAGGCACTTGGGGAGATCTCCCAAATAGTTTTTTTACAGGCAAATGGGTCATGCCAAATGGCTTCGAATGGTCCATGGCAATAATCATGGGTTTACTCGCTCTCGGAGTTCAGTATTTTACGACACAAGCATTACTCAATGAGGAAACGAGCATCGTAGGTGCCGTAGGCAATAGCGCTGTTCTCTTCTCTATTCTAATCGAAATTTTCCTGGGCCACGGATTTCCCTCGGCAATCGTTTGTGTGGGGATGGGGCTTGTGATTTGGGGGAGTTATCAGGTAGGAGCTAAGAGATGAGAACTAAGAGGTGAGAGAAAATACTAAGAGGCTAGAATTGTTTACTTACGTAAATAATTCTAACCTCTTATTTCTTACCTCTTACTTCTTACTTCCTATCTCTTAATTATATTACGCCGTCGCTGAATTCATCACTTCCGTTTGCTTACGGATTGATTCTAAGTGCACCAACTTAAATAATTCTTCTACAAATTCAGGATATAAAGCTAAGCCTTTCGCTTGGTTCGCACGATCGTTGTGCAATTGCTTCCAACGGTCTAGTTGCAATACGGCAACGTTATTATCGCGTTTGTATTCGCCTAATTTCTCAACCACCGACATACGTGCAGCCAGAACCTCTAACAATTCACGATCGATATTATCAATTTTCTCACGAAGACCAGCTAATTCATCTGAGAAATCAGCGCCGTAATTGGCATTGCGAACTTCTAATTCACGTAACATTTCACCCAATTTCTCAGGTGTCACTTGTTGCGAAGCATCAGACCAAGCTGCATCCGGATCCCGGTGCGTCTCGATAATCATACCATCATAATTCAAATCCAAGATACGTTGCGATAATTCCATCAACAACGCACGCTTTCCAGCCATGTGTGATGGATCACCAATCAATGGCATTTGTGGAAACAAACGCTTCAATTCAACCGCCATCGCCCACATAGGTGAATTACGATATTTCGTTTCTTGTGCATTTGAGAAACCACGGTGAATCGCACCCAATTTCTTTATACCAGAACCTTGTAAACGCTCAAAAGCACCCACCCATAAAGCCAAATCCGGATTAACCGGGTTTTTAACTAACACAGGAACGTCTACCCCTTTCAAGGCATCCGCTAAATCTTGCACGTTAAATGGATTAACCGTTGTACGTGCTCCAATCCACAATACATCTACACCGTACTTCAATGCCAATTCAATATGCTCAGGTGTAGCTACCTCAATCGCCAATGGCAATCCCGTTTCTTTCTTTGCTTCGACCAACCACTTCAATGCTGGCTCTCCCATTCCCTCAAAACTACCCGGACGCGTACGTGGCTTCCATACACCTGCACGCATGATGTGTGCATATCCCTCCGCTTTAATACGGCGAGCTGTTTCTAATACTTGCTCCTCAGTCTCAGCTGAACATGGACCCGCAATAATTAACGGTTTTCCACCAGTCTGAATCCAGTCTTGCATCGGTATAATGTCTAAATTGGCATTCATATTTTTTGGATTAACAAGGACAGAAGCCCCCTACTTTTTTGTTTATTTATTTCTAATATTTCCGAAAAACGGAAGATTTATTCTCTTATATTTGCACCCTACTTTTGAAATAAATGAATCAACCTTCGTATTCAAAGACCTTGAATCAATTATCGTTCGAAGACACAAAAATTGCCTTCTCATCAAAATCCGATTTTAAACTCAGCAAATCCTATTGGATTTTCGCTGCTATGAATCAAATTTGGATTGTAAAGTTAGGGACTTTTTTCATCAAATTGCTCCTTTTCCTCCATTTTCCGATCAAAAAACTGATTAAATCAACCCTTTTTGAACAATTTTGCGGCGGCGAAAGCATCGAAGAATGCAAAAAAATTATTGCAGAACTCCAACAAGGTAAGATCGGAACGATCTTAGACTACTCAGTCGAAGGAGAAGAAAGTGAAAAATCTTTCCAAAAAACAAAATCGGAAATTCTTGAAACCATCCGAAAAGCGCATCAAGAAAGCGCTATTCCATTCGCCGTATTCAAAATGACCGGCATTTTCCAAGTTGAATTACTCGAAGAATTTCAAACGGAAAATGGACTTACCGAAGATAATGTGACCTCATTCCAACATAGCAAAGATCTGCTCCTTGAAATCTGCCAATTAGCCGCAGACCTTCATGTGAAATTATTTATCGATGCTGAGGAAAGTTGGATTCAAAACACCATCGACGTACTCGCCTATGAAATGATGGAAAAATTCAACGCGCAGGAAGCCATTATATTCAATACGTTCCAAATGTACCGCGTCGATATGTTGGCCAATTTAACCCAAGCCATCACCAACGCCGAAACGAAGCACTATCACCTAGGAGTTAAACTCGTTCGTGGAGCCTACTTGGAAAAGGAAAGACAACGCGCACACGAAGACGAATATTCGGAACCCTTGCACAAAGAAAAAGCCGCCACGGATCATGATTTCAACGAAGGCATGTTATTATGTTTGAAACACATTGATTCAGTCAACTTCTGCATTGGAACGCATAATGAGTCGAGTTGCATCCAATTAACCCAAGCGATGCAAAAAGCTCATATTTCAAACAATCACCCTCATGTCTATTTTGCCCAACTTTTAGGGATGTCGGATAACATCAGTTATAATTTAGCAGACGCAGGATACAATGTAGCCAAATATGTACCTTATGGTCCAATTGAAGCTGTTATGCCTTATTTATTTCGCCGTGCCGATGAAAATAGTTCGATCGCCGGACAAACATCCCGCGAATTTACCCTATTGCAAAAAGAAGTACGCCGAAGAAAAACTGCCCAATGAAATCCAACTACCGTTATTTTCTGCTCAGTCTATTGATAATTGGCATTGATCAACTGATCAAAATAAGTGTCCATTTTTTCATGGAACCCGGATATTTTGGCCAAATCGAATTAATTGGCTCCTACTTTAAACTGCATTATACCTTAAATCCGGGCATGGCCTTTGGTATGCAAATTGGATCAGATTATGGTAAATTAATACTCACGCTATTTAGAATTGTGGCGATGTTTGGGATTGGGTATTTTTTACACCAACTAACCAGCAAGAATAACAAGCCATTACTTTTAACTTGCGTAGCACTCGTGTTAGGTGGTGCAGTGGGTAATCTAATCGATTCCATATTTTATGGTGTTTGGTTTGACAATGCGCCCTTGGAATCACCCATGCGTCTTTTTCATGGCCAAGTGATCGATATGTTTTTCTTTGACTTTTGGGAAGGCATCCTACCTACCTGGTTACCCGTTTGGGGAGGAAGTTATTATTCAACCCCTATCTTTAATTTCGCAGATGCGGCGATATTTTGTGGAGTAGTCATTATCTTACTCTTTCAAAATAAACTCTTCCAAAAAGAAGATTA
>CANHKE010000038.1 GCA_947461155.1 Cytophagaceae bacterium
ATTTATTCCTGTTTCGAAGGAGGCGCTGGAGCAGTGTCATATGATGGGTGGGAAGGATATGATTTCGTTGTTGATTCATAATAAGCCGGATACGAAGATTTTCGAGGGGAAGGGATTGTCGATTGGAGGGAGTTTGTCTTCAGATACGATGAATTCGCGGATGTTGATGGGGGATGTTTCTGCGGTGGTGATGAAGAATTTACCTATTTGGGCGCAGATGATTCGGACGCCGTCGTTGGATGTGGCGTTGATGGGGGATTGGGATCAGAAGATTGAGAAGATGGCGCTGGAGACGTCGCAGGAGAATGTGACAAGTATTTTGGGGGTACCTACGTGGACGTTGGTGTTGATTGAGAAGATTTTGGAGATTACGGGGAAGAAGTCGATTTTGGAAGTTTGGCCAAATTTTGAGTTTTTGGTTCATGGGGCGGTGGCGTTTGGACCGTATCGGGATTTGTTTCAGACGCATGTGTTTCCGTCATCGGAGGTTCGATTTTTGGAGATATACAATGCCTCGGAGGGGTTCTTTGGTATACAGGATGATTTAAATCGTCCGAATGAGATGTTGTTGATGCTGGATTACGGCATTTTTTATGAGTTTATTCCGATGGGGGAAACGGGAGAGGAGATGGATTCGATTGTGCCGCTGGAGCGGGTGGAATTGGGGGTAAATTATGCGGTGGTGATCACGACGAATTCGGGTTTGTGGCGGTATAAGATTGGGGACACGGTGCGATTTACGTCGGTACACCCCTATCGCGTAACGATTTCGGGACGGACGAAGCATTTTATTAATGCGTTTGGGGAGGAGTTAATTATTGAGAATGCGGAGCGCGCGGTGGCGGTGGCTTGTCGGGAAACGGGGGCAGAGATCAAGGATTACACGGCGGCTCCGGTGTATATGGATGGGGGTAAGCGTGGGAGTCATGAATGGGTGGTTGAATTTTCGAAAGCACCGAAAGATTTGTGTACCTTTGCGGCTGTGTTGGATCAAACCTTGCGGGATAACAATTCGGATTATGATGCGAAGCGTTCGTATGATTTGGTTTTAGGTCCTCCGATTGTCCATGTGGCGCCTGAGGGAACTTTTTATGGTTGGATGCGGAGTCGCGGGAAGTTGGGTGGTCAGCACAAGGTACCTCGTTTGAGTAATCATCGGGAATTTATAGACGGAGTTTTGGCTCATATTAATCAATAACATGGCATTAAAAGAAACAATTGAGGCGGGCATCAAAGATGCGATGCGTGCAAAAGATGCAGATCGTTTACGTGCGTTGCGTGCGATTAAATCGATGATTTTATTAGAGGAGACTTCGGGTGCTTCTGACGGGGGTATTTCTGCGGATGCGGAGATGAAGATTTTGATGAAGGCTGCGAAGCAGCGCAAGGATTCGTTGGAGGTATATGTGGCTCAAAATCGTCCAGATTTGGCGGAGAAGGAGCAGGCGGAGTTGACGATTATTGAGGAATTTTTGCCAAAGCAATTATCCGATGCGGAATTGACTACGCGAGTTGCGGAGATTATTGCCTCTGTGGGTGCGACTGGTCCGGCGGATATGGGTAAGGTGATGGGTGTGGCGTCGAAGCAATTGGCTGGTTTGTCGGATGGCAAGGCAATTTCTGCGAAGGTGGGTGAATTATTGAAGAAATAAGATGGTCATAGCGAAACGGGCGATCCGGAATTTGAGTTTGGAGGAGTTGAAGCAGGAAATGATTCAGCAAGGGGAGCCTGCGTTTCGTGCGAAGCAGGTGTATGAGTGGATTTGGAAGAAGTCTGTTCGTTCGTTTGAGTCGATGGGGAATATTCCGAAGTCGACGCGCGAATGGTTGGATGCTAGCTTTGATTTGCAGTGTGTGACGACGGCGGCGATGCAGGTGAGTACGGACCGGACGATTAAGTCAAGTTTCGCCTTATTTGATGCACATTTAATTGAGGGGGTGTTGATTCCTACGCGTGAGCGGATGACGGCTTGTGTTTCGTCGCAGGTTGGTTGTTCGTTGACCTGCAGTTTTTGTGCCACGGGGTATATGGATCGGAAGCGGAATTTGGAGGCATTTGAAATCTATGATCAGGTGGTGTTGATTCGGGATCAGGCACAGGAGAAGTATGGTATTCCTTTGACAAATATTGTGTATATGGGGATGGGGGAGCCTTTATTGAATTATGCCAATGTGCTGAAGTCGATTGAGATGATTACGTCGCCTGAGGGTTTGGGTATGGCATCGCGTCGGATTACGGTTTCGACGGCGGGGATTGCGAAGATGATTAAGAAGTTGGGGGATGATCAGGTGAAGTTCAATTTGGCATTGTCGTTGCATGCGGCGAATGATGTGAAGCGGAATCAGATTATGCCGATTAATGAGTCGAATACCTTGGAGGCGTTGGCGGAGGCGTTGCGGTATTTTTATGACAAGACGGAGAATGAGATTACGTTGGAGTATATCATGTTTAACAAGTTTAATGATTCGGTGGATGATGCGCGGGAGTTGTATGAATTTGCGCGTCGATTGCCTTGTAAGATTAATATCATTGAGTACAATCCGATTAAGCAGGCTGATTTTGTGAATGCGGAGGCGGATGCGTTGGCTAAGTTTACGGCGTTTTTGGAGAGTAAGAAGATGATTGTGAATGTCCGCCGATCGCGTGGCAAGGATATAGATGCTGCTTGTGGGCAGTTGGCCGGTAAAAAATAAGCCCATGAATGAGCTTTTCCCCATATTTTTAAAGTTGGACCGTTTGGATACGCTTGTCGTGGGAGGCGGGAATGTGGCGTTGGAGAAGGTGTCTGCGTTGTTGCGGAATTCACCTGCTTCGCGGGTAACTTTGGTGGCCCCGATGTTTCGTTCGGATACCTTGGCATTTTTATCGGATTATCCGCAGGTTGTTTTGTGTGAGCGCGGGTTTGTGTTGGCTGATTTGGATGGTAGGGATTTGGTGATTTGCGCGACGGATAATCGGGAGTTGCATGAGATGATAAAGGAGGCATGTGCTGCGCGTCATTTACTGTGTAACGTTGCGGATACACCAGATTTGTGTGATTTTTATTTGGGATCGATTGTTCAGAAGGGGGATTTGAAGATTGCGATATCGACGAATGGCAAATCTCCTACGTTGGCAAAGCGCATTCGAGCCTTTTTGGAGGATGTGATTCCGGAGGAGATTCAGGAGGGCTTGGAGGGAATGGAGGCAGTTCGTAAGACCTTGAAGGGTGATTTTCAGGAGAAGATTCGGGTATTGAATGAGCTGACGAAGGGGGTTATTTTTCGGAAGTAGTCTACTTACCTTTGCCAATCCTCCAAGGTTTGGCAAAGGTAGGGGGGAGCGCGGAAAAATTCATCATTCAAATTGTAGAATATCAACTTCTTGATATTCTGTATTTTAGGCTTTTTGGCTTAGTGGAATGTGCATAGATTTAGTGAAAAATTTAATCACTATGTCACATATATCTCACTATTTGACTCGATTTCAGTCGGGTAAATTTTATCACATTTATAATCGGGCGATTGATCGAAAGCTGATGTTTAAGTCGCGCTCGAATTATCATTATTTCATGCGGTTATGGAAGCGTTACTTGGATGGGTACTTGGATGTGGTTTCGTATAGTTTAAATGCGAATCACTATCATTTTTTGGTTCGGGTGCGTTATTTTAGTCCGGAACAGTTGATGGGTAGAACGGAGCATGAGTTGATTGCGGAGCAGTTTAAAATCTTTTTTCGGACTTATGCTTTGGCATTTAATAAGAATCATGTGCGTACTGGGTCGTTATTTGAGGGACCATTTAAGCGGGTGCTTATTGGAGACAATCATTATTTGACTTATTTGATTCATTATATACATGTGAACCCAGAGAAGAACAAGTTGTGTAATGATTTTAGAACGTGGGATTGGAGCTCTTATAAGTATATCGTGACGTCTGGTGAATCAGTTGTGGATCGGAAATTTGTTTTGGAATGGTTTGGGAGTCTTCGGGAGTTTACCCAATTTCATATGAAAGAAGATCAAGAAGTTGATATTCGCACATTTTTATCAGGGGATGAGGATTAAGAAAATCTTCAAATCTGTACCTTTGCCAAACCTTGGAGGATTGGCAAAGGTAAGGGGAACAAAAAGGGGGCTGCGCAGCAGCCCCCTTTTTTAATTCAATAATCAATCGAGATTATAAGTATTGATTCGCGTTAGTCGCGTTCAAATCTTCGAAAGCTGTTTTTAGACGAGCTACTAATGTCTCTTCGCCTTTACGTAACCAAACGCGCGGATCGTAGTATTTTTTGTTTGGCGAATCGTCACCTGTAGGGTTACCGATTTGACCTTGTAAGTATCCTTCGTTTGCTTTGTAGAATCCTAAGATACCTTCCCAGAGCGCCCATTGCGTATCTGTATCGATGTTCATTTTGATGGCACCGTAAGATAATGCTTCGCGAATTTCTTCGCGAGAAGAACCTGAACCGCCGTGGAATACGAAGTTGATCGGTTTCTCTGCAGCAAGGCTATATTTTTCTTTAATGAATTCTTGTGAGTTCTTCAAGATCACCGGTTGTAATTTTACGTTACCTGGCTTGTATACACCGTGAACGTTTCCGAAGGCAGCTGCGATGGTGAAGCGGTGCGAGATTTTGCTCAATACTTCGTATGCGTAAGCAACTTCTTCTGGTTGAGTATATAATTTAGATGAGTCAACGTCCGAGTTGTCCACTCCGTCTTCTTCGCCACCTGTTACACCTAATTCGATTTCAAGTGTCATGCCCATTTTGGACATACGAGCTAAATATTTCGCACAGATTTCTAAGTTTTCTTCCAAAGGCTCCTCTGACAAGTCGATCATGTGAGACGAAAATAACGGTTGGCCTGTTTCAGCGAAGTATTTTTCACCTGCGTCCAAAAGTCCGTCGATCCAAGGCAAAAGTTTCTTAGCACAGTGGTCAGTGTGTAGGACAACTTGAACGCCGTAGGCTTTGGCCATTTGGTGAACGTGGTATGCGCCTGCGATTGAACCTGCAACAGCTGCTGCTTGGTTTTCGTTTGAAAGGGTTTTTCCTGCGTAGAAAATACCGCCACCATTTGAGAATTGGATGATTACGGGTGAGTTAACAGCTTTGGCAGCTTCTAATACTGCGTTTACCGTGTTTGTGCCGGTAACATTTACAGCTGGAAGCGCAAATTGGTTCTTTTTTGCGATCTCGAATAATTCCTGCACCGCATCTCCATGCAATACTCCTGTTTGAGTGGATAAACTTGACATAATGATTTTTTTTCTTGGGAAATAAATATAAACTACCTGATTTTCAGCAAGTAAAGGCCAAAAATACTAAAATAAGTTCAATTTCTCGGCATGGAAATGAGAAAAATACAATTTTGTCAGTCGCTAGTCACTAGTTGTCAGTCCGGAGTCCGAAGGTAAAGTTGTCAGTAGCTAGTGGTCAGTCGCTAGTCATCAGTCGGGGAGCCTAAAGCCCGTAACCTTATATAGTCTGGTTTCCGAGGTATTCAGTCTATCATCCAATGTCCAACGTCCAACGTCTAACGTCCATTGTCTAACGTCCAATGTCCAGCGTCTAACGTCTAATCTGCTGACTCTCAAAATATTTTTACTCAACCTCTTGCACGTGTTATTTTTTTCTGTACCTTTGCACTCCCGTTCGACAAACGTAGTTTTCAATTCCGAAAGAGGTTGGCAGAACTTCTCGAATTTATTCAAAACACAGAAATACGTGTCGAAATGGGTCTAAAATTGAGATAAGCTCGATTTTTGTGTTAGAACTGGTATTGATTTGTGATCGCTGAATGCCCAGCCCACGAGTTGAATATTAAGCTACACAAGGTGTTTTTCACTGTTTTCCACAGTGGTGTCATCTTGTCGCCTTTTACCAATTCTGCTTTTTATTTAATGTGATTCTTAGATCGTTGCGAAACGATTTTGAATAAAAGTCTTACAACAAGCCTCGATAGCCTTGTAAGCATATTTTTTAATTTATATAAAAATACTATGTCTGGAATTATTGGTAAAAAAATCGGAATGACCAGCCTATACATGGAAGACGGTAGATCCGTTGCATGTACGCTGATTGAAGCCGGACCTTGCGTGGTTACGCAGGTGAAGACCGTTGAGAAAGAAGGCTATAACGCCGTTCAAATCGGTTATGGTGAGAAGAAGGATAAGCACACAACAAAATCATTGTTGGGTCACTTCAAAAAAGCAAACACGACTCCAAAGAAGAAACTTGTTGAATTTCGCACGTTTGAGCAGCCTTTAGCATTAGGGGATGTTTTAACTGTTGATATGTTAGAAGTAGAAACGTTTGTTGACGTAGTAGGTACTTCAAAGGGTAAAGGTTTCCAAGGGGTTGTTAAGCGTCACGGATTTGCCGGTGTGGGTGGACAAACTCACGGTCAGCATAATCGTGGTCGTCACCCAGGTTCTATTGGAGCTTGTTCATTCCCATCTCGTGTATTCAAAGGTTTGCGTATGGCGGGTCGTACAGGAGGTAATCGTGTAAAGGTTCAAAACTTACAAGTTTTGAAGATCTATTCAGATAAGAACTTGTTAGTTGTTTCTGGATCAGTTCCTGGAGCTAAGAACTCATACGTAATCATTGAAAATTAAAATTCGGGCATAGCCTATAGACATTCTGAAGTATGGAATTATCAGTATATAACATCGCAGGAAAAGATACCGGAAAGAAAGTAACCCTTTCTGACGAGGTCTTTGGAATTGTTCCAAACGAGCATGTGGTTTACTTAGATGTGAAGCAATATTTAGCTAACCAACGTCAAGGAACTCACAAAGCGAAGGAACGTGCAGAAGTTTCGCGTTCGACGCGTAAGATTAAGAAACAAAAAGGTACGGGTGGTGCGCGTGCGGGTTCGATGAAATCTCCTTTGATGAAAGGTGGTGGTCGTATCTTCGGTCCACGTCCACGTGATTACCATTTCAAATTGAATAAGAAAGTGAAATCATTGGCGCGTCAATCTGCATTAGCAGCGAAGGCTCAGTCAGGAGATATCGCGATTTTGGATACGGTATCATTTGATGCACCAAAAACGAAAGCATACTTAGCTATGTTGAAAGCTCTTTCTTTGGACAATACAAAATCATTATTGATCATGAATGACGTGGACAAAAATGTGGTATTGTCTGGTCGTAATGTGCCAAAGGCTAAAGTGTCAAACGCAGCTGATGTAAATACATACGATTTGGTTAACGCATCGAAATTGTTAATTACGGTGGATGCGATCCAAAAAATTGAGTCAACATTTAGTAAATAATTTGCGGGACTTCGGTTCTGTTTAAACGAAATAAACAATGGGCATTATTAAACGTCCGGCCTTGACTGAAAAGTCGCAAGCCATGCAAGAAAAAGGCAAATACGTGTTTGTGGTTGAATTGACAGCAAACAAGATTCAAATTGCCAAGGAGGTTAAGAAAATGTACGGAGTCGATGTACAAGATGTACAAACGATGCGTCAAATTGGAAAAGTAAAATCCAAGAGCACACGTACAAAAGTTACTTCAGGACGTACGTCTACCATTAAGAAGGCGATCGTTACCGTAGCAGCTGGAGAAGTAATTGACTTCTACCAAGGAATTTAATACAACTAATTAAGGGGGTTCATCCCGATAAATTGAACTAATTAAATGGCAGCAATTAAAAAAATTAAACCAACTACTCCAGGACAGCGTCATCGCATTGCGCCGACGTTCGAGGAGATTACTACGGACAAGCCGTATAAGCCCCTTTTGGAGCCTATCAAGCGTACCGGTGGACGTAATGCAGATGGTCGTCGCTCGATGCGTTATATCGGTGGTGGTCACAAGCGTCGTTACCGTGTGATTGATTTCGCGCGTCAAAAGTTTGATGTACCTGCAACTGTCTTGACAGTTGAGTATGATCCAAACCGTACTTCACGTATCGCTTTGATCGAATATACAGATGGTGTTAAGACCTATATCTTAGCTCCTGCAGGAATTCAAGTAGGCCAAACAGTTATCTCGGGTGAGTCAGTGGCTCCGGAAGTAGGTAACACATTGCCTTTGGCAAATATCCCTTTGGGTACATTAGTTCACGCGATTGAGTTGCAACCAGGTAGAGGAGCTGAAATGGTTCGTTCGGCTGGTACGTATGCTCAGTTGTTAGCGCGTGATGGAAAATATGCGACATTGAAGTTGCCTTCAGGTGAGATGCGTATGGTATTGGCTCGTTGTCTAGCGACAATTGGTACAGTATCAAACTCGGATCACATGAACGTGAACTTGGGTAAAGCAGGTCGTCATCGTTGGTTAGGTCGTCGTCCACGTGTTCGTGGTGTTGTAATGAACCCAGTCGATCACCCAATGGGTGGTGGTGAGGGTCGTTCATCAGGAGGTCACCCTCGTTCTCGTACCGGTTTATTGGCTAAGGGTAAGAAAACTCGTAATCCAAAAAAACACACTAATCGTCTTATCATCAGTAGAAGAAAAA
>CANHKE010000039.1 GCA_947461155.1 Cytophagaceae bacterium
AGGTATTTTAACGGGCGACGAGGTTCTACTTTCAAGCCCAATTAATTGACCTAAATTACCACTGAAATTTTTGATTTTGCGATCAAAATCTTGTAATCCCAAGGCAAGCGGTTCGGAAATAAATTCAGGTAAAAATGAGCGAATGTCACCTGGAATCAATCCAGGTATATAGGACGTATCGAGTGAATGGCTACTGGTTTTCCCTTTGATGAAATCTCCAGTTAATTGTGAAACTGCTTGCTGGGTCCCTCCCACTAAACCATGCGCTTTTTGCTCTAAACTTTCTTGTAAATACATCCCAGCTAAAACACCATAATCTTGATAATCTTTATAATCTTCTGGAGCGATACTGACAACGATACCGGAATTTGCATATTTAGAATCACGTCTGGATGGAGACATGCCATTTACAACCACTTGATTTTGGCTGGTGGCTGAAGGAACAATAAATCCACCAGGACACATGCAAAATGAAAATACACCACGCTGAATACCTTTATATTTTGTTTGAGTAACCAAACTAAATGAGGCAGGCGGTAAATAATCAGGTCTTACATCTAATTTGTATTGACAGGAATCAATTAATTTCTGCGTATGCTCGATGCGTACCCCAATGGCAAATGGTTTTTGTTCAACTCGTATGTTTTTGTCTACTAAATGCTGGAACATATCTCGAGCCGAATGTCCTGTCGCCAGAATAATTTGATCCGCAAGGAATACGTTTCCGCTTGCCGTACTAACCCCTTTTATCTTTGATTTATCAGTAATTATATCAACAACGCGTTCTTTAAAGTGAACTTCCCCTCCCGCAGCGATGATGGCATCGCGCATAGCGGAAATAATTCCAGGAAGTTTATTGGTACCAATATGGGGATGGGCTTCATATAGGATATTGGCATTCGCTCCATAAGCGACAAATGTTTCTAATACAGCATCAATATTGCCTCTTTTCGTACTCCGTGTGTATAATTTGCCATCTGAATAGGTACCTGCACCCCCTTCACCAAAACAGTAATTACTATCTTCGTTAACGATATTATGTCGATTAATGGCAGCTAAATCTCGTCTACGATCGCGCACATTATTTCCTCTTTCGATGATGATTGGTTTTAATCCTGCACGCAATAAAGTTATTCCAGCAAACAAACCAGCTGGCCCGCTTCCAATAATGAGAACATTTGGGGCATTTGATTTAATGGGTTTTAGGGCATTTCTTGCATGTAAGTCTAATGTAAAATCATGATCTAATGGATAAAAACCGATTTTCACATTCGCTTTTATATCTCGACTTCGCGCATCAATAGATTTTTTCTCAATACGATATTGACTTGAATTTAATAGCTTTGCCCCTACTTCTTCCAATAAAAATTGGTGCAACAATTCGGGCGAATGTGCTATTTCTGGTTTAAGAATAAATGATTTATATTCAGGCATAAATAATGTTTGCACAAAAGTACTAATCTATTTTAATCTTCATGATGAATCAACTGCAAAACCAAGTAAGTCCTTATTTATTACAACATAAAGACAATCCTGTACACTGGTTGCCATGGGGTAATGAAGCCTTGGAATTAGCTCAAAAACAAGATAAGCCTATTATCTTAAGTATTGGCTATGCAGCGTGCCATTGGTGTCACGTGATGGAACATGAATCATTTGAGGATTTGCAGGTAGCGGATTTAATGAATTCACATTTTGTTTGTATCAAAGTAGACCGTGAAGAACGTCCCGATATTGATTTAATCTATATGGATGCGATTCATCACATGGGATTAGCCGGAGGATGGCCATTAAATGTATTTTTAATGCCTGATCAAAAACCATTTTATGGAGGAACCTATTTCCCGAAAGCGAATTGGATTCAATTATGTAATTCCATTAGTCACGCTTTTCGCGATCACAAAGCGGAATTACAAGCTTCAGCGGATGGATTTGCTACTAATTTAGCTGATGATTCATTGGGACTTTATCCACTTAATATAGATACACTCACCCCATTGATTCCACACGCCATTGGTAAAATGCTTGCAAATTTAGATCCGATTTTCGGAGGTATACATAAAGCACCTAAATTTCCGTTACCCGCGCTCAGTCTATTTTACGAAAGTTTACCTAGTCAATTAGCTACCGATTTAACTGTTTACCCACATGCGGACAGGCAACTAGAAAAAATGGCGCTTGGTGGTATTTTTGATCAAGTGGGTGGTGGATTTTCGCGTTATTCAGTGGACTCAGAATGGTTCTGTCCGCACTTTGAGAAGATGTTGTACGATAATGCCCAACTAATACAAGTATATGCAAAGGCTTATAAACGTACGAAAAACGAACTCTTTAAAGAAGTTGTATATGCGACGATTGATTTCGTAGTAAACGAATTAGCCGATTCTTCAGGATTATATTTTGCTTCGATTGACGCAGATAGTGAAGGCAAGGAAGGCCAATTTTATGTGTGGAATTATGCGGAATTAAATACTATTTTACCCTTTGAAAAGCATGCGGCTTTTTATCAAACTTACCAACTTAAATTAAATGGCAATTGGGAGGATGGGCATAATATTCTTTTTAAAAGAACAGCCACATGTAATGCTTTATATCAAGAAGAATTGGCAATACTTAAGGCAGTACGCAATGAGCGAATAAGACCACAAACGGATACGAAATTATTATTGAGTTGGAATGCATTAGTAGGTATTGGTTTGCTTCAAGCCGGAATTGATTGTCATGAGCCTAAATTTATTCAGTTGGCCATAAAATTAGGTGAATCCATGAAGCAATTTTCACCTTCAGGTAGCGGTGGATTATTGCATCAAATCTCCTATTCCCAACAACCTATTTTTGCTTTTTTGGATGATTCCGCCTCTTATGGGCTCTTTTTGGCTTATTTGCATCTGTACACAGGGGATGTTTCTTATTTGAATCAATTGAAAAGTGTACTTGTTGAAATCTTAGCAAATCATGATTGCCAAAATGGGTTATTTAGCTTTCAAAGTAAGTTGAACCCTTCATTAATTGCCCAAAAATTTGAGGTTACAGATTCGGTGATACCATCTTCTAATTCCTTGCTATGCGAATTCTTTTTATGGTATGGTGTTTTAGTTAATGAGGCACGATATACGCTGCAGGCAAAAGAAATGATTGCGGGAATTTTGGAGCAAGCACAGGCTAATCCCTTATATCATGCGAATTGGCTACGTCTTTATTCTGAATGGTTTGAGAATCCTCGAGCCATGGTTAAAGTAAATGTGAATCAATTTCCATTACATACTTTACCTAAAATTGATGCCCAATGGATACCTGTTTTAAATCAAACGGATGCGTTTATATTATGTATCGGAGATAGATGTTTGAAGCCTTGTCAGGATTTGTCGACTTTAATGGAACAGCTAACAACTATTTAATTCGATCAGGATTCTCGTTGACAAATGCCCCCCACCCTTTTTGGGTGCCTTTTACGGATGAGGTTAAATTTTTCGAGTGAAAATGATGGCAAATAGCTATACCTAAGGCGTCAGTTGCGTCATCCAATTTGCTTTCCAGTTTGATGCCACTGATTATTTCGACCATTTTGGAAACCTGTTCCTTAGATGCATTTCCGTTACCAGTGACCGACTGCTTTACTTTCTTGGGCTCGTATTCGGTTATCGGAATTTGTTTCGAGTAGGATAAGGACATGACCATACCCTGGACGCGTCCTAGTTTCAACATGGACTGGACATTTTTACCGAAAAATGGTGATTCAATGGCAATTTCATCCGGAAGAAATTCTTCCAGAATCGCTAATACACGTTCATGAATTTTTAGAAACTTAGCTCCTTGCGTTGTGTATTTAGTTAGATTTAAAACACCGTATTGAAGAATGGTGACTTTGTCTTTATTAATTCGAATGAGACCATATCCTAAATAGCGCGTTCCTGGGTCAATACCTAAGATTATTTTTTCTCCACGATCGTTCGTAATTTGCATCATAATTTAATCTATGTTCATTCATCAAATTCCTTCACTTATCCCAAAGGTCTTTCCCAAATTGACTTGGAAAATGGATAACGAAATAAATTCAAAAGAGGTTTATTTCACGTTTGATGATGGACCTACACCCGAAATTACCAATTTTGTTTTGGAATGCTTGGCAAAGTACGATGCGAAGGCTACTTTTTTTTGCATAGGTAATAATATGGTTGCAAATGCTGAATTAGTACGAAAAATAAGTGCAGAAGGTCACGCCATAGGGAACCACACAATGAATCATGCGAATGCATGGAAATATACGCGTGAAAATTATGAAACAGATTATTTAGCGTGTAAAGAGGTTATGGATCGTTTTAATATCACCTCTGCTGGTTTCCGCCCCCCCTATGGTCGGGTGAACACATATATATATAATCACATCACAGAGATTGAACCTGTGTATATGTGGTCGTATTTATCTGGCGATTACAACGCAGACTTAACCACACAATCGATTATTCGTTCCGCTAAAATAGGCATTCATCCAGGTGGTATTCTTGTTTTTCATGATAGTATTAAGGCATTTCCTAGATTGAAAGTGATTCTTCCGGAATTGCTTGATTATTGTCAAAGTGAAAATATTTCTATGAAAGCCTTATGATTGATACGCACGCTCATTTATACGACGAATATTTTTTATCAGATCTAGCGGCGCATGTCACGGAGATTCAGTCTGCCGGAGTTACTGAGGTTTGGCTGCCCAATTGTGATCTAGCTACTTGGCATGATTTAAAAGTGGTTACGGATCAATATCCTGATTTTGCTATACCCATGATTGGTTTGCATCCTACGTATGTTAAAGCGAATTACCAAGAAGAATTAGTTTCTTTGGCTCAAATATTAGTTAATCAAAAAGTAATAGCGATTGGTGAAATTGGATTAGATTATCACTGGGATACGACTTTCAAATCTGAACAAATTAAGGCATTCGAATTACAGTGTCATTGGGCTTTAGATCAACAGGTGTGGATCGATGTACATTGCCGAAAAGCATATGCAGATTTAATAAAAATTCTAAAAAAGCCTGAATATCAAGATTTGAATGGCATCATTCATTGTTTTTCAGGGGATGCCCGGGAAGCATCTGTGCTCGTAGATCTCGGTTATAAGCTTGGTATTGGAGGCGTTCTTACGTACAAAAACACGACTTTATTTGAAGATATCAAACATATTCCATTAGCGAATATTGTACTTGAAACAGATAGTCCCTATTTGACTCCTGTCCCATTTCGTGGACAGCCAAATTCTCCAAAGCATATTCCGATTATTGCGCAAAAATTGGCGGATCTTTATAACGTTTCCCTGGATGAGGTAATAGCTATTACGAGTGACACAGCGCGCCAACTTAAAGTGCAATCAGGTTATTAATTTGTAAGTCTGTTTCTTTTTTCCATTGTAACATCGCATTTTTTAGTCTTGCGGCATGCTTATTTGTGGTTTGCCAAAACATTCCTAAATCCCCTTTAAATACCAATTTTCCTTTTTCCATCAGACCTATTCTATTACTTAGACGAATGATATCGCTCACATCATGACTAATAAGTAAACATGGAATTTGGTTTTCCGAAATTAATGTCTGTATGATATCGATGAATTCTAATTTCTGTTCAGAATCTAATTGACTAAATGGTTCATCTAAAATTAGATATTCGATTGGTTTGCTGACTGCTTCGATTAAGGCTATTTTTTGTCGTTCACCTCCAGATAACAATTGGATCTTAGAAGTAAGTATTTTTTCAATGTGAAAGAGCTTAATGTATTTTTGAGTCAGTTTAAGTTTATTCGAATTCGTCTCCTTTTGAAATAATAGGTCTAAATATTCTCTAACTGTGTGATGTGGTTTTAAGTGTAATGACTGAGGAACATAGCCAGCTTGCGGAAATTGGGGTATCAAGCGCTCGCTATTGACATTGATTTCCTTTTTATTCGATTGAACAGATAAATCTAAGGAAAGATGAAGTCCAACGGCTAATTTGGCAACAGTGCTTTTACCAGAACCACTTTTCCCAATCAATGAATATATTTCACCATTTTTAATGTCAATTTTTATTTTGGACAGTTTAAAATGAGGATTAACTTGGTAACTTGGTATTATTATTTGTAACATCTAAACCTTAAATTATGCTTCTGTGTGGCGTTGATGTTGGTACATCATCAATTAAAGTTAGTGTTGTTGACGCAGCAAACCAACAATTAATTTATTCTACTTCTTTTCCTGAAATTGAAAACGAAATTTCAGCACCTGAAATAGGTTTTGCTGAACAGGATCCCACCCATTGGTGGTATTGTGTACAACAGGCTATTTTAAAAGCGAATGCGTCTAAATTATATGACCCGAAACAGATAGCGGCGATTGGTATATCTTATCAAATGCATGGTTTGGTCGTATTGGATAAATTAGGTGAGGTTCTCAGACCATCGATTATTTGGTGTGATTCAAGAGCCGTAGAGATTGGCAATACAGCCTTCGATGGAATTGGGAAAGCATATTGTGAAACTAATTTGTTGAATTCTCCGGGTAATTTTACTGCATCTAAACTTGCTTGGGTAAAAGCCAATCAACCTGATATATTTGATCAGGTTAAGTATGTGATGCTCCCAGGAGATTTCATTGCGGGCAGATTGACAAAAACATTTACGACCACAAATTCGGCCTTATCAGAAGGCGTATTTTGGGATTTTCAAACGAATACCGTTTCACAAAAATTAATGGATTATTTTGGATTTGATTCGTCGATTATTCCAACAATCCAACCTGTATTTTCCAATCATGGCCAAATAGATGCGGATGTTGCTCATGATTTAGGTTTAAATAAAGAAGTTAAAGTAACCTATAAAGCTGGTGATCAACCGAATAATGCATTTTCATTAGGCGTTTTGGAGCCTGGAGAAATTGCGACAACAGCTGGTACTTCGGGTGTTGTTTATGGGGTGAGTGACAGTTTGAAATATGATTCCATGAATCGTGTCAACTCATTTGCACACGTAACGCATACGGATCAAGCCAATCGCATTGGTGTTCTAATGTGCATCAATGGGACTGGCATTTTGAATCGATGGGTACGGCAAAATATTACACCCGAGTTATCCTACGTACAAATGAACGAAATGGCTGGTCAATCCCCGATTGGTTCTAAGGGGCTCATTTGTTTGCCTTTTGGGAATGGGGCTGAACGTATTTTTCAAAATCGGAATATTGGAGCAAGTTTTGAAAACTTAGATTTCAATCAACATAGAAAACCTGAAATGATTCGTGCGGCTCAAGAAGGTATCGCTTTTTCGTTAGCGTATGGTATAGAAATGCTTCAGGCCACTGGTATTGAAGCGCGTATTTTGAAAGCAGGTTATGCAAACATGTATTTGAGCGAAATTTTTACTTCTACCTTAATTAATTCCGCGAATGTAGCTGTAGATTTATTAGAATCAGATGGATCATTTGGAGCGGCCTTAGGAGCTGGTTTAGGTTTAGGATATTATGCATCTGCCAAAGAAGCGGTGGCCAATATTAAACGAATTAAGTACAAAGAACCTGATAGTTCCTTAACAATGGCTTCGCAAGAGGCTTATAATCGTTGGAAGGATTCGATTTCACAAAAGCTCTAAAATGGGAAAAGCCTCTCAATTTCTTGAGAGGCTTGTACCCAGAGCCGGAGTCGAACCGGCACGGGCTTGCACCCACGGGTGTTTGAGACCAGCGCGTCTACCAATTCCGCCATCTGGGCAATTAAACTAAACCAATTGGCCTAATTGCACTGCAAAAGTAGGTCTAATTCGGTTTTAAATCAAGTGCTGATTCAATAAAAAAAATATTATTCGTAACGTAAGGCTTCAACTGGATCTAATTTGGAAGCTTTGAATGCTGGGTAAATTCCTGAAAATAAGCCAACTAACACACAAATAATTATCCCAACGGTCATCCACAACCAAGGAATAATAAAGCTTGCAGCTCCCGAACTAATTCCTTGTGCAATTAGGTTTCCTATAGGTATGGCTAAGATGATTCCACCGATTCCGCCAATTAAACAAATGACGATTGCTTCTATTAAAAATTGTTGCAATATGCGGAAAGGAGTAGCACCCAGCGATTTTCTAATTCCTATTTCCCGTGTTCGTTCCGATACGGATACCATCATGATATTCATTAAAGCAATGGAAGCTCCTAATAAGGTAATAAATCCGATTACAAAGCCTCCTAATTGTAAACTTGAGGTGATGCTTTCAAAACTTTTTGCAATTGAATCTGATCGATCTATTGAGAAAGAATCTTCAGCCGTAATGGGATCCATGCGTACTTTCCGCATCACTCCCCTAGCCTCTTCCATGAAATTATCTAAGTTATCTACTTTGGTAGATGAAGTAGTGATATCAAAGGTTAAATTTCTGCCAACAGCCATTTTACGACCTGTTTCTAAGGGCACCATGATCACACGATCATCGCCACCACC
>CANHKE010000040.1 GCA_947461155.1 Cytophagaceae bacterium
CTACTTTGGAGATGGCGGTGGGAATAAAGAAATTCCGAATCTGCAGGTTGTTGGCCGAGGCAATGTCCGAAGGGTACTTCTCCTTCACGCGTTCCATATTAATGACCATGTTCGACTGTCCCGCGCACAGCCAAACATCTCCGAAAAGCACGTCTTCTAAGCTAATTTCATTTTTACCGGAAAGCTTAATTGTATGGGGCCCACCGGCTGGATAAGCGGGTAGCTGAGCTAGCCAATTGCCTTGTTTGTCGGCCCGTGTCCGGATTATTTTTGTACCTAGCTGAATCCGAATTTTCTCACCTGGGCTGGCCCAACCCCAGAGTTTGGTTGCTTGATCACGTTGCAGGACCATGCCGTTGCTGACAAGGGAGGGGAGTTTGATTTGTGAAATGGAATAGAATGAAATCAGAATAAACGCAAGGGTAAGTTTCGTTTTCATTGCTTACAGTTTAGAGCTTAGAATGGAGTCATTTATAGGCAGCTGGCCTTCGTATTGGTCGACAATTTCGGTGAGTATTTCTTTTAAAAGTTCTAACCGCTTTTGCCCGATGACCTGTGAAAAATTGGCATCTACGGTTTCCCGACTTTCCTTAAGTGCGCCGATGAATTGTTTGCCTTTCTCCGTAGTGAATAAAAGACTGGCTCGGTGGTCATGAGGGTGTTCTTGGGCGATTAAATAGCCTTCAGCGGTTAACTCTTTCACCAACTTACTCATGGCTTGTTTGGAGACTTTGGCTTTTTTGGCCAGGTCCACGGTCATCGAACCGTTGGGCGCTAAGTTCATGAGCACCATGATGTGGCCGATTTTGAAGTTGTGGTAACCTAAATTCGCCAAATAGGCACTATTCATCGCTTTGATGATGCGATAAGACTTGACGAATAGGCGAGAAAGGAAAATCTGATCTTCGGCCATGTGAAGGAATTTTTATCAAATGTATAACATTTAAACAAACTAGTCAACTAACTTGACTTTGTAGTAAATTTTGGACTTCTTTGTAGTCTAATAATTCTGATATGACAACTGAATCCAAACCAAAAAAGCATTTGCCCAAAATCATTTTAGCCATCGCCCTAGTCGTTGGCGGTTTTTTTGGCTTTCAAAAATACCGATATGCCACGACACACGAGGATACGGATAATGCGCAGGTTGAAGCGTATTTTATTCCTGTTTTGCCTCGCATGGGTGGTTTTGTGAAGGCCGTTCATGTGGCTGATTATGACCAAGTGAAGCAAGGACAATTGCTCGTGGAAATTGATACCGAGGAGGCGCAATTAGCTTTGCAGGAAATGGAAATTGATTTAGAGCAAGCGCAATCCGATGTGGAAAATGCGCAGGCGAACATCGCCAATTTGGTTAAAGGGATAGAGGCGCAGCAAAGCCAAGTACGTGCTGCGGAATTAACAAAGAATAAATCGGCTCGTGATTTAACGCGAAATAAGGAGTTGGAGAATGCCAAAGCGATCACCCACCAGCAATATGTCGATAGTCAAGATTTGGACGATTTGGCAGCGGTCAAATGGCAGGGGGCGAAAGCGGATTTGATCAGCACGCAATCGAAGATGGCTATTTTACAAGCCAATTTACATAAGTCGCAGGCGATCTTGCACTTGAAGCGGGTGAAGATAGACCAACAAAAATTACGGTTGACGTATGCCAAAATCGTTGCCCCGGCAGATGGAAAGATTGGTAAAAAGGCCGTTGAGCCAGGCCAATTTGTGCAAATTTCACAGCCATTGATGACGGTCATGAATGACACGAAATACTGGGTTGTTGCGAATTTTAAAGAGACGCAAGTAGACGCATTGCGTGCTGGAATGGATGCGGAGATTAAAATGGATGCGTATCCGGATTTGAAAATTAAGGGGCGTATTTTATCTATTTCAGAGTCGACTGGTGCGAAAAACACCCTGTTGCCACCCGACAATTCTTCTGGAAATTTCGTGAAAGTAACGCAGCGCGTGCCAGTTAAAATTGAGATTTTAGAGGCGCAAAAATACCAAGCTATTTTACGTGCAGGTCTTTCGTTGGAAGTTTCGATTCCGTTAAAATAAGGGAATGCAAAGACCACAGGGATTCGCGAAATTCATTATCGTCATCACGACGATTACCGCTGCCATCATGGAGTTGCTGGACACGACCATTGTCAATGTGGCCCTCAACCAGATCGCGGGAAATCTCGGTGCGACGATTGAAGATATTGCGTGGATCATTACGAGTTATGCGATTGCCAATGTAATCATTATCCCAATGACTGGCTTTTTGGGCGAATATTTTGGTCGGAAAAACTATTATTTAGGATCGATGATTCTATTTGGTATTGCGTCCTATTTCTGTGGGATGAGTGAGACACTATGGGAATTGGTGTTTTGGCGTTTTGTTCAGGGGATCGGTGGTGGAGCTCTTTTATCTACATCGCAGGCCATTTTATATGATGCGTTTGCGCCGGAAGATCGGGCGATTGCCGGGGGATTTTTTGGTATGGGAATTATCCTAGGACCTTCGTTGGGGCCGGTACTTGGCGGGTATATTGTGGACAATTTTACCTGGTCCGATATATTCATTGTGAACATTCCGATCTGTGTCATTGCGACACTGTTAACACTTGTATTTATTGATCGAAAGGCCGGGGAGGGCGAAAATCGAAAGCACATTCAGATTGATTACCCAGGAATCGCGTTGTTGATTTTGGGGATTGGAACGTTGCAGTTTATTTTGGAAAAGGGCGAATCGGAAAGTTGGTTCGAGTCGCGCACCATTAATCTGATGACGGGTTTGTGTGTGATTGGTTTGGGTGGATTTATTTGGCGTGAGCTGACTACGGCCCAGCCGGTTGTGAACCTGAAGATATTTGGTAATCGGATTTTTGCCTTGAGTACCATGTTCAATATGGTGAGTGGTTTTGGCTTGTTTACCTCGGTGTTTGTATATCCGATTTTGGTCCAGCGTATCAATGGTTGGAGTGCGACAGAGACCGGACTTTCGCTCATGTATCCGACTTTCTTGGGGGTATTGTTATTTCCGATGATTGGTCGGTACCTATCCAAAGGAGGGAAACCAATTCCCCTTATGTCTATGGGGATTTTTATTTTCATTATCTATGGGTTTATCGGAGGAAGTGTGACGACGGATATGGGGCGTTGGGAGTTTTTTCCGATGCAGATTGTGCGTGTTTTGGGTGTTGCGTTATTACAGATGCCGTTGCTGAATCAAGCGGTAGCAGGTTTGGAGCAAAAGGATTATCCGGCAGGTATTGCGCTGAGTAATATGATGCGTCAGTTAGGCGGTGCGTTTGGTATTGCGATGGCTAATAACTATGCCACGACGCGTTCGGGCCAACATCGTGTTGATTTATTAGCGAATCTTCAGCCTGAAAATCCGGCGTTGATCCAGCGGGTTCAAGGGATGGCGGCGAATATCGCGCAAAAAACGGGGGATGTGTACCATTCGACCGAGATGGCCTATCGGCAGTTAGACATGATGGTTAATCGTCAGGCTTACTTACTCGCTTATTTGGATACATTCCGATTGGTGTCTATTATTTTCATTGGGATTGCGCCATTTTTATTGCTGTTGCGCACACCCAAAAAGTCGGTAATTGAATTAGAAAAAATTAAAAAAGCCACAGAAGAGGCTCATTAAAAATATGAAAAAAGGGATTATTTATTTGTGTTTCATGCTGGGCGGGACGACTGTTTTTGCGCAAAGCAAGGGGCTTCCGGAGTTAATTCAGGGTATTTTACAGCATTCGCCGGCTTTGAAAGGTCAGCGTAATTTGATCAAAATGGGTCAAGTGCGGACACAGATTCAGGAGTCATATGCCAAACCGGTGATCGGTGCGGAAGTGGGCGTAACACGCTTAGACCCAGTTTCGAAGGCGAGTTTTGCGATGGGTCCGGGCGCGCCTACGGTTTTGCAGTTTCAGCCCAACATGAATTACAATTCACAGTTTGTGGCGAATCATGTATTGTATGACTGGAAACGGAATACGATGGCGATTGAAAAGACGCGCTTGGAAACGCAATTGAGTGAGGCGCAAGTAGCCCAACAAGAATTCCTGATGGCTTATCAGGTAGCGAGTTTGGTCCAACAAATCGGTTATAGTCGGAAGGCAATTGCCGTCCAAAAAGCACAGTTGGCCCGTTTGAATGATCATTTTAAAGTCATCCAAAAGCAGTTGGCCTTGGGAGAGGTGATTGAGTTTGAGCAGGTGAGCCAACAAGTTAAAATGGCGAATCAGGAGAGTAAGATTGTCGAGCTGGAGAATCAAGTAGCGCGTTTGGTGGATTATGTGAGTACGTTGTTGGGCGCAGATGCGGAAGCATATTTGCTTGCATCGATGGTGCCAGTTGCTGCAGCGGGTTCGGATCCGATGAATCCGGAGATTACATCTTTGAAGGCGCAGGAGGAGATTATTAAGAAGGATATTGAGTTGTCTAAAATGGCGAACACGCCTACGCTGGCCGGTTTTGCAAGTTTAGGCGTCAAGAATGGTTTTGTACCGCGTTTGAATGGAGTGACGCCGCCCTTTTCAGATGACTTTAAATTGAATAGTATGTTGGGCGTTAAATTAAGCATTCCTATTTATTCCGGGAAGCGGGCGTCGTACCAAACGGAATTAGCAACGATTCAGCAGGAGCGAGTTGGTTTTCAATTGGCCGATGCGCAGGAAAAATTAGGTTCTGAGTTTCGCCAAGCGCGTTTAAATTTTGACAATTATGCGAAGAAATCGACTACGCAAAAGCAGGTTGTATCGCAGGCACAATATGCGCTGGAATTAGCGAATACACGGTTTAAACAAGGGTTGATTCGGCGGATTGAGTTAGAGCAATCGGAGTCGATCTTGGAAGAGGCGCAGTTGATGCAGGCACAATTTGACTACTTGGTTAGTTTGCAGCAATTAGAATTGTTGCGTATTACAGGCGTTAAGATCTGGTAGGCGAATATCAGTTTTTGTGCTTTTGAAGTGCATTTTTCTCGTTAGCTTTGGCAAACCTTCAAGGTTTGCCAAAGCTCAAGCAAGAAGTCCCTTTTGGAGGAATAGCCAAAGACCACGGAGATTACTCCACGACAAACGCGTATTTCCCACTCACCAATTCCTGCACAAATGCATCGCTCTTCGCGATCCAATGACGCGAACCTTCCGTAATTTTTGATCCGGGTTTCACCGCTAAAGTCATTTTCGACGTTGTGTTCGCCGGCACCTCAAACGTATACACGGTGCGGCCGTTCTTCACTGACCAGCTACTTGAAATCTTCCCGTACATACTGGAGATATGCCCTTTGGCATGCGTCAAAACGCCGGTCGGATCCGGAACCGGACGCAAGTAAAAATGCTTAAATCCCGGGGTTGATTCATCTCGCTGGATGCCCAACGAATGATTGTACATCCAGCCGGCTACCGCACCAAATGAATAGTGATTAAACGAATTCATGCTATTGTTTCCCCCAAATCCATTTTCCACCGTATACGAATTCAAACGCTCCCAAATCGTCGTCGCGCCATTCGCCACCGAATATAACCAAGATGGGTAGGTTTTTTGGGTCAACAAACGGTACGCCTCCACATGTTGGCCATTCGCCGATAATGCCTCACTGATGGAGGCGGTGCCGATGAATCCAGTCATCAACGAATACGCTGGCCGCGCCACACCGCCATCATCCGTATTCGAACGCTTCACCGTTTCCACTAACCCCGCTACCGCGTAGGGTTTATTTGCCGCATCAAAAACACCTAATGCCAGCGGTATCGCATAAGATGCTTGCGTATCCACTACTTGACCTTTGTCGGTTTTCGCCGTCACAGCAGCGGCATTTGGCGGCCCCATTGAAGCCGTTTTTATGCCTGATTTGACTGTTTTGTGTGAAATGGCATCCAGGTAAACGGAATTAAATAGTGCCTTTCGGGCGGCCGACTTCAGCGCATAAGCACCTGCATCTTGCGCGAATCCCAAAATCCCAGCCACCTTGACCATGATGTCATAATTATATGCCTGATAGCTCATCCAAAAGGCCGTATTGTCATTTTTATTCCCTTCCGGACTCAACCAATCACCGAGTGGGCCCTCATTCAAAATGCCTTCCGGACCCTGTTTACTTTCTAAAAATGCCACATATCGCTTCATCGCATCGTAATGTTCCGCAAGCAATGCTTTGTCCCCATACTGCTGATACGTCTCCCACGGAATCACAATCCCCGCGCTTCCCCAAAGCGTTCCACCAAATCCACCGCCCATCGGCGCCACATCCGTGAATCGCCCATCTGCCCGTTGGACATCCCGCATACCCTGCAAATGCCGGCGCAAGAAATTATTGACAGGCGCTAAATACGTCGCTGTTTTCGAGAAGACATTGATGTCGCCCGACCAGCCCATCCGTTCATTTCTGGCTGGGGTATCGGTGGGAATAGACAAGAAATTCCCGCGCATCGACCAGGTGATGTTGGTCCACAATTTATTCACCATCGGGTCCGAAGTCTCGTAAGATGAACTGATTTCGCTGATTGATGACAGGACGATTCCGGCTACTTGCGGCAAGGCAGGTGCTTGATCGACTCCCGTAATTTCCAAATAGCGATAGCCATGAAAAGTAAAGCGCGGTTGGATATATTCATCACCACCTTTCAATACGTAAATATCTTGTGCCAAAGCGGCGCGAATATTTTCCAGCATAATCATCCCTTTTTGGCTGGCATATTCGGCCAAATCCGGATACAACATTTCTGCATAACGCAAGGTAATCACCTGACCAGCCTTGCCATTTGGAATGAAAATCTTCGGAAAGCCGACCATGTTTTGCCCCATATCGTATACGAAAACGCCTTTGCGAGGCTCTTGCATGGATTGCGCTTGCAAAACGTTGCGAACTTGGACGTGGTTGTCGAGTTGGCCTACCAACTGCATTTGGCTGTATTCGAGCGACTTATCTGTAAATGCGGTACCCGCTAGGCTAATGGCTGCAGCCGGTTTCCAGTTACGATCAAGAAACTCAGGAGTATTCCAACCAACAATCGCGGCATCTTTTTGGGCATCATATACCTCCCCTTGGAAGAAACTTCCGATGCGAATGGGGCCGTCATGGAAGGTTTTCCAATTCGAAGGATGGGTGTGAATGACCTGTTCGGAACCATCGGTATATTCAATGATCAATTGGGCCAAAAGCGATTGCCGATCCCCGAAATAATTCCAACTATCCCCACTATATGTAATGTTACCGGACCACCAGCCTTCGCTCAACCAGGCGCCCCAGGCATTTTCGCCGGATTGCAAAAGAGATGTTACATCAAAACTTTGGTATTGATGTGTCTTATTGTATTGGGTCAAACCGGGGTTGAAATAGTCGTCGCCGACGCGTTTTCCATTCAGGTACAACTCATAAATTCCCCGGGCTGTGGCATATATTCGTGCCTTTTTGATAGCTTTTCCGGTCGTTGTAAATTGAGTTCGCAACATGGGTGCGGCGTTGCGGCTCGGATCCGCTACTGCGAAAGTTCCACTGATGCGAAATTTCTTTCCATCCCATCCCGGCCACAATTCCGGTTTTTCTGCTGCCGCAAATAGTGTGTTATTTGGTTGACGGAAATTCTTAATCTGAATATTGGAGAAAAAGGCGGTTTCGCCGGTCGGAACTTGAAAGCCGATTTCGGCCAACATCGGATAGGAGATGAAGTTGTTTCCCTTGCCTACCGGGTTCAGGTTAAATCCGGAAGGGGCATATGGACTCGCATTTTTGGGACTCGGATTCACTTTGTGTTCTTTGTCCACGTGATCAATATATAAATCGTATACCCCAAAATTACATTCGGCAAATACGGTATGCGGCTGATATCGATTGGCTTTTGATATGATATTGGACGGAATCGGAAAACGGAATAAAGGCTTGTTGGCCTCATCTGATGGATCATAACCAGCCCGATACACATTGAAAAAAGCCTGCGTCGAATCGGCGATGTCCAATTCAAATCGGATATAGGCCTCATTTTTTGCGCTGGCAACTCCTTGAATGTTCCGATTTTTGTTTTGTAAACGGGGATCGTTTGCGCCAAAAACAAAGGAAGCCTTTTGGGAATGAGACGCTTCGTCGAGCTGAATTTGGTATTGAAATTTATAGACCGAAAGGTAGTTGGCGTAAAGGGCCAAATCGTTCGATCCGATCCATTGGGCATCTTGCCAGCCGCTAGATAGGAGCCCTGTTTCGAACGTTGAATTTGACGTGGCTATCCGATTTTTCTGATCCCAAACGTGAACTGTCCACGTGTATTTGGTGCGGGCTTCGAGGGGTTTTCCTGCGTAGGAAATTCCGAGGGATATGTCGGAATTGGTTTTTTGGCTATCCCAAACGAGCACCTGTTTCTCGTCTTTGACTAGAATTCGGTAGGCCGATTGCTTATCGCCACGGTTGGTGGTTTTGCTCTGCATTTGCCAGGAGA
>CANHKE010000041.1 GCA_947461155.1 Cytophagaceae bacterium
AAAACTTGAGTGAAACCAAAAACTAAAATAAGTAATAAGGTGCGCAACGCTGTTTTCTTTAAATATGGGTCTATTTCAGCCGGCGCCATTTTTTCGTTGAGTTCACGGATCATTAATAAGATGGGATAATAGCCCAACAACAACACTAAATTTTGATTTTTGTGCACGGGTAACGACTGAAATAGGGGATAAATGGTAAAGCATAGAACACCCGCGATTAAAAGTGCTTTTTGATAATAAAAACCGAATGTCTTTCCAATGCGAACTGGAATGGAATTTTTCCCTGATTTTCGGTCATTTTCCAAGTCGCGTAAATTGTTTAGATTAAGTACAGCAACGGATAAAAGCCCGCAACCGCTTGCCGGTAATAAAGTGGCGGGTGTCCAAACTTGAGTTTGTAGAAAATAGGTACCGATGGTTCCGGTTAATCCAAAAAATAGAAACACGGACAAATCTCCCAATCCCATGTAACCATAAGGTCGTTTGCCCACCGTATAGGCGATGGCCGCTGCGATGCAAGCAAGTCCCAGACCTAAAAATCCGATCCACGTTTGAAGGGATGCATTTTGGAGTCCAATGGCTAATAAACCTACGCCAAGAATAAAGGAAATTCCCGCTGTCATTCGAACGGCGAAGCGCATTTCAGCTTGCGTGATTTTGCCTGTTTGTACAGCGCGCTGGGCAACTTTACGATCTTGGGTATCAATGCCATTGTCAAAATCCCCTAAATCATTCGCGAAATTCGATAGAATTTGTAAGGCCAATGTTGTCAATACAGCCAAAATAGCAATCGCCCAGTGAAATGATCCCTGAGCGAATGCTAAAAAATTTCCTAATAAAATGCTGGATACAGCAAGCGGTAAGGTTCGCGGTCGAGCCGCCTCCACCCATCTATTCATATTTATTTTTTTAATGCCTCGATAAATTCTGGGCTTGATGGCTTAATGCCTGAAGCAAAGAAATTCGCTAATTCACCTTTTTCATTGATGATGTATTTGCAAAAATTCCAGCTTGGTTCTTTTTCATTCCAGCCATTTTGAGATTTATCTGTCAACCATTGGTATAATTCACATTTGCCAGAACCTTTAACGACAACTTTTTCCATCATTTGGAAAGATACGCCATAGTTTACTTGGCAAAAAGATGCAATTTCTGAATTACTTCCGGGCTCTTGTCCGCCAAATTCATTTGCAGGAAATCCTAAAATGACCACGTCTTTATTTGCCTTGTGGAATTTCTCCCAATCCGCATATTGTGGTGTATAGCCACATTTAGAAGCCGTATTTAATACGATAATTTTCTTTCCTTTGAATTGACTAAAGTCAATGTCTTTGCCATCAATCCCCTTCATTTTGAAGGAATAGAAATTTTTACCTGCAACTACTTCCATGTTTTCTGGTCTAGATTTAGCCATGTTTTGGGTAAAAGGCAAGGCTAAAGCGGTTAATAATGATCCAATTTTCATAAGTCCTACGATCATAGTGATAATAATTAAAATGGTGAAAATAAGTGTTTTACGTTTCATTTACATCCGTTCTGGAACGATTACTCCTAATAACAACGCCGCTTGTTGAATTGTTTTGCCCGTCATTTCCACTAAAGATAAGCGAATCTTTTGTTTCAATGCATCTTCTTCGTTAATGATACTCAATTCATTGTAAAATTTATTGAATTGCTTCGCCAAATCATACACATATTGCGCAATAACAGATGGCGCCATTTGAGCGGCTGCCTCTTCAATTTTCAATTTATATTGAGCCACTAAATACACTAATTCTTGTTCTGCTGAGGCCAACGTTATAGACGGTTCAACTGTCCAAGAGGTGCTAATATTCATTTCACTTGCTTTGCGCACGATGGATTTAATTCGAGCATATGTGTATTGAATGAAAGGCCCTGTATTCCCTTGAAAATCAATAGATTCTGCGGGATTAAATAACATGCGTTTTTTAGGGTCAACCTTTAGGAGGAAGTATTTGAGCGCTCCCATGCCTAAATGATTAAATAAGGTGTTGGATTCTTCTTCCGAAAATCCGTCAATTTTACCCAGTTCCATCGTTCGTTCTTTGGCAGTTTGAACCATTTCAGCCATTAAATCATCCGCGTCTACAACCGTGCCTTCGCGGGATTTCATTTTACCACTTGGCAAATCAACCATACCATAGGAAAGGTGAAAATTGCCTGTTGAATAGGGTTTGTTTAGTTTTTTCAAAATGTGGAATAGTACTTCAAAATGGTAATCTTGTTCATTACCTACCACATAAATGGATTGGTTTGCACCGAAATCTTCGTATTTCAATTGGGCCGTGCCCATGTCTTGTGTAATGTAAACAGATGTTCCATCTTTTCGTAAGACCAATTTTTCGTCTAGTCCTTCCGCTTCCAGATTAATCCAAACAGATCCGTCTGGTTTTTGGTAAAATACACCTTGACTCAATCCTTCGTCTACTAATTTTTTTCCTAATAAATATGTATTTGATTCGCGGTAAATTTTGTCAAAATCGACGCCCATTTGCGCATATGATTTTTCAAAACCGGCAAAAACCCACGAATTCATGCGTTCCCAGAGTGCGAGTACCTCGGGGTCTTGTTGTTCCCATGCGAGTAACATCGCTTGTGCCTTCAATAGCATCGGTGCTTCGGCTTTGGCTTGATCCTCTGTTCTTCCCGATTGTTTTAACGTTTCAATTTCCGCTTTATAGGCTTTGTCGAAGGCAACATAGTATTTGCCGACTAAATGGTCGCCTTTAATACCACTGGATTCGGGGGTTTCTGACTCACCAAATAATTGGTAAGCTAGCATTGATTTACAAATATGGATTCCTCGGTCGTTTACTAAATTGGTTTTGATGACTTCATATCCTGCTGCTTTCATGATTTGGGCAACGGAAAATCCAAGGAAATTATTGCGTAAATGGCCTAGGTGAAGGGGTTTGTTCGTGTTAGGAGAAGAATACTCAATCAACACTTTCTCCTTTTTAGGGGATAATTGAAATGCATCGGAATCGGCTAAACTATCCGCTAAAATCGACACCCATGTTTGGGCTGTTAAGGTTAAATTTAAGAATCCTTGGACAACTTGAAAGCTAAGTACCAAATCATTATTTCCCTGCACAAATTCACCTAATTTCTGGGCAATCATGGGTGGCGCCATGCCTGCTTGTTTGGTATAAGGAAAAACGACAAAAGTAAATGTGCCCTCGAACTCCTTTTTTGTTTCTTGCAGGATGATTTCTTCGGCTTCAATTGAAAACAATTGACTAAGCCCTAAACGAATACTAGCACTAATGGAATCTTGAATTTGCAACATACTTAAATCAAAATGAGTGTTGATTTGAAAGCGCAAAGGTAGCCAATTACGGGTAAACATTGCTACCTTTGTGCCCATTATGCAAAATCTGTACCATGATGCGATTGCATCATTAAAAGCTGGAGGGGTAATTTTGTACCCGAGTGATACGATTTGGGGCATCGGATGTGATGTCCGTGACGATGCCGCTATTGAGAAAATTTGGCAAATCAAGCAAAGGCCGGCAGAGAAGGGATTGATTGTATTAATATCAAAAATTGAGCAATTGAGTGAGTACGTGGAGGAGGTTCCAGAAATTGCCTGGGATTTAGTTGAATTTGCCGAAGACCCTTTGACGGTAATCTATCCGAAAGGTAAAAATGTTTCCAAGCATTTGTTAGCCCCTGATGGATCTATCGCCATTCGTTTACTCAAGGATGAATTTTGCAAAGGCTTGGTTTATCGGTATCAGCGAGCCATTGTTTCTACGTCTGCTAATATTTCGGGAGGTCCTTCTCCGAAGGATTTTTCGTCCGTAGCTAAGGAGATAAAGGATCAGGTTGATTATATTTTACAAGCGCCACAAGCGAAGCAGATAAGTACTAAGCCTTCAAAAATAGTCAAATTAGGGCTTGGGGGCGAATTTTCATTGATTAGATCATAGGTATGCAGGGCTTAGCCATCATCGAAGAAAGTATATTTAAAAAAATTGGGCAGGCGGCTGATCGTTTGCAGATGGATGCCTATGTGGTGGGTGGTTTTGTGCGGGATCATATATTGGGAAGGCCGTGTAAAGATATCGATGTGGTATGTATTGGGTCGGGGATTGAATTAGCTGAGCAGGTTGCGCGCGAATTTGATTTGCCGGATCATGCGGTGTCTATTTTTAAGAATTTCGGGACTGCGATGATTAAGGTGGATGACTGGGATGTGGAGTTTGTCGGGGCAAGGAAAGAGTCTTATCAGCGGGATTCGCGCAAGCCCTTGGTGATGGAGGGGACATTGGAAGATGATCAAAATAGACGTGATTTTACGATTAACGCATTAGCGGTTCAGTTGAATGAGTCGCATTGGGGAAATTTATTGGATCCATTTGGGGGGCTGGCGGATATTGAGGCGAAAATTATCCGTACGCCATTAGCTCCAGGCATTACATTTTCAGATGATCCATTGCGCATGATGCGCGCAATTCGCTTTGCTAGCCAATTGGGTTTTGATATTTTACCGGAGACTTTTGAGGCCTTACAAACAGAAAAAGAACGTTTGTCGATTATTTCGATGGAGCGCATAACGGACGAATTGAATAAGATTATTTTGTGTCAGAAACCTTCCTATGGATTTCTGTTGCTGGATGCTTGCGGTATCTTACCCATCATTTTTCCTGAATTCATGAAATTGAAAGGGGTGGATACGGAAGATGGCAAGGGGCACAAGGATAATTTTTATCATACGCTGCAGGTATTAGACAATATTGCTGCGAATACAACTGATTTGTGGTGGAGATGGGCTGCGATATTGCATGATATCGCGAAGCCACAGACCAAACGCTTTGTACCAGGTAAAGGCTGGACTTTTCATGGGCATGAAGAAATGGGTGCTCGTCAAGTTCCCTCGATCTTTAAGCGGCTAAAATTACCGTTAAATGAGAAGATGAAAATGGTGCAAAAGCTTGTTCGCTTACATTTGCGTCCTATTGCCCTATCAAAAGAGGAAATCACGGACTCGGCTTTGCGGAGATTATTGTTTGAAGCAGGTGAGGAGCTGGAAGCCTTGATGACATTGTGCCGGGCAGACATTACTTCAAAGAACGGAGATAAAGTAAAACGGTATCTTCGGAATTTTGATATCGTCGAGGTGAAGTTGAAAGAGGTCGAAGCCAGCGATTCTTTGCGAAATTTTCAGCCTGTCATTTCAGGGGAGATGATTATGCACGTTTTTGATTTAGGACCAGGTCGAGAGATTGGACAAATAAAAGTTACGATTCGCGAGGCCATTTTAGAAGGTCAAATTCGAAATGATCTTGCATCTGCTTGGGACTTATTAATCCTAGAAGGAGCTAAATTGGGATTAAAACCGGTAATTACCGCGGAGCAATTCCTTAATTTATAAGTTTCCTCATTTACATTATCAGTTTTTATACTTTGCGGATTTATTGATTGGATTAGATTTGTTTTTAACTGAAACGAAGATGTCCAAACTCCTGTTAAATCTTAAAAATTTACGCGAATCTCGTCGAATTTCACAAGAAGCGGTAGCCTTTAACCTGAATATTACGCAAAGTACGTATGCTAAAATTGAGGCAGGCAAAACGAAATTAAGCGTGGAGCGTTTACTAGCTATTGCTGCTTATTTTCAAGTGGATGTTCGGGAATTAATGTAAGCAGCCAACGAATAAGTTGGCTGCTGATTAATCACAAAGGGTTAAATCGTACATGTTATTTCGCTAATTGACGAAGTTTTCCGATAAAAGAAACTGCATCCAAAACAACGCCTGTGGCCCAGTTAAATCCCTCTGAAAATCCATTTGTAAAATCTGACCACCAATTTCCTCCTGAAATTTCATGCATTTCTAATTCGCTCAATTCGAGCCGATTAAATTTAGTTAGTTCCATGATCTTATCTGTTTTAGGTTAAAGAATGAGTAGACCTAAAGTTCCAGTCACATATACAATCGCGACTACGGTAAGTACTCCGCATACGATTCCAAATACTTCCCAAAATCCGCCTGCATCAATATGCATTTGCTCAAAAAGACTTAGTTCAGCCCCTTGATAATCCTCCCAAGTAATCCGTTGATTTTCCATCATTTTTTTTGTGTTTAAGGTTTACATTTAAATTGCTTCGCGAAAGCCTTATAAAAGTAGGAGAGGACTTGCCTGTTTCCTATTCACCTGGGGACTTAGATATTCATTGGAAGACTTTAAAACTGATAAAATCAAAAAGGCTCCGAAAGGAGCCTTTTTGAAAAATAAACAGTTAATTGCTTTACATGCGAATGAAAAGTTGGTCTTTCGAATAACGCACTTTTGCCGCATTGGCCATGTAGTCCGTAGCTGCATCGCGCTCACCTACAGCAAGCATCAATACAGAGTGTAATCCTTTGGATGATAAGTCTAACAATTCATCCAATTTTGCTGGAATAAATCCTTCCATTGGCGTAGAATCAATTTTTAATTCAGCAGCTGCCGCTAATGCAGTTCCCATCGCCAAATAGACTTGACGAGCTGCCCAGCCTGCTTGAACTTCCATAGGTAGTTTCAACATCGAACCGGCAATTGCTCCACGGTAGTCAGCTAACGCTTCAACTGGTACATTGCGTGTTTCTGAAACCAATTGCATAAACGCATCGATTTTCTCTTCAGTTACTTCGTTCCATGCTGCAAAAACCAATAGGTGAGAGCCTTCTACAACTTGCGGTTGGCCATAGGCAATCGGTTGAATTTGAGCACGCAATTCAGGATTTTCGATAACAAAAACTTGATATGGTTGTAAGCCAAATCCAGATGCTGAAAGGCGGATTGCATCCAATAGGCTTTCAATTTTGTCGGCAGAAACCTTATTGCCATTCATGCGCTTGGTCGCATAGCGCCAAGATAAATCAGTAATTAAAGACATGTTGATATGTTTTATGAGTAAAAAAATAAGCCGAGGTGCAGATTTACACCTCGGCTTTTAAGGCGGATTTACTTATTCGCTAATTAATGAAACATCTAATTTGAAATCATCAAAAATTGCTTTGTCACCAATTGAATCAAAGAATTTCTTTGAACCGTATTTGATGTTGTAATCTGTACGATCAATCGTGATTGATGCTTTCGCAGCTACTTTTCCACCTTTCACTGAAATTTCAGCTGGGAATGAAATTGATTTTGTAATTCCTTTGATTGTCAAATTACCAGTAACTTGATTTCCTGCGATTTTTGTAATCACGAAAGTAGCTGTTGGGAATTTTTCAACTTCAAAGAAGTCTCCAGAAGAGATATGACCAATAAATTTTTGGTTATAACCTGCATCTGTAATATCTAAATCTTTGATTGATTTCAAATCGATTGTGAAGTTACCTCCTACTAATTTGTTACCATTCACATTTAAAGCACCTGCTGAGATACCTACTGTACCATTGTGCTTACCCGTTACTTTTTCTGCGAACCAAGCGATTGAGCTAGTTGTTGTGTTTAATTTCACAGCTTTTGGTGCTGCAAAAGATGCGATGCTCAGTACGAGCGCTGTCAAAATTAGGCTTACTTTTTTCATTTTATTTATTGTTTAATTGTTAGTAAATACACTTCTAAATTCATCCAAGAGCTCATTTAGTTCATCCATTTTAGATTGGCTAATACCCTTGAAGCTCATTTCCCACTGATTTTGTACCTGATCGATTTCTTCGAGTAAGGACAGTCCAGCGGGTAAAATGATGACATCGACTGCCCGACGGTCCTGAGGGCATTCGCGTCTTAAAACTAATTTCTTTTCTAAAAGTTTGTCGACAAGGCGCGAAGCATTTGACATTTTGTCCAACATGCGCTCTGTGATTCCTAAAACGGTTATCGGATTATTTTGTTGTCCCCTTAAAATACGGAGCACATTGTATTGTTGTGGAGTCAAGCCAAAAGGTTTTAATAATTCGTGCGTTTGTTGCATCATCCAGTTACCTGTATAGATGATATTGACCACCGCCTTACTTGTAGGTGTATTAAATTTGCTTTGTTTTAAATCCTCCGAAATTCCCATACTTGAAATTTGATGTAACAAAATTAAATGTAATTACATTAAATACAAATGTTTTTAAAATATATTTTTTATAAAGTCTGATTTAACCTTATTTTTGGTCATGCAAGATTCATTTAGCCTACAATTACCTTTCGTTTTAGCTTCAAATTCTCCCCGTCGGAAAGAAATTTTAACCCAAGCTGGGTTTCAATTTACGGTGCTACCCTCGGATGTCGATGAATCTTTTTCGGCAAATATGTCCCCACAGGAAGTTCCAGTCATGTTGGCCGAACGCAAAGCCAAAGCACTAGCCGAATCTTGTACGAATTCACTGATTTTGGCAGCGGATACGGTTGTTATCTTAGATAATGAAATATTAAATAAGCCCACTGACAAAC
>CANHKE010000042.1 GCA_947461155.1 Cytophagaceae bacterium
GCTGTGCAATTCGGACTAGTTTTTCGATTTGTGGATTCAATGCTTTGTGCTTTACCCCTCAGCTTCGCCAATCCTTGAAGGTTTGGCGAAGCTAAAAAAGAGGGAGCACAAAGCTACGAAAAAATCCCCCAAGGAAGGTTGAAATTTCATCAAGTACTTGATAATTAATTGATAATTCCGACGGATGATTTTGTATCTTTGCGTCTTAGTTTTTACTCATCCACCTTATGGCATTAGATGTAATCATCGTCGGCGGAGGCATTGTGGGCCTCGCGACAGCGCACCGTTTATTAGAGTCAAATCCTGCGTTGAAAATCGCCCTTTTTGAAAAAGAGGCGATGGTCTCCATGCATCAAACAGGAAACAATTCAGGTGTGATTCATTCCGGTTTATACTACAAACCGGGCTCCTTAAAAGCGAAAAATTGCATCGAAGGCTACCATCAATTGATTGATTATTGCACCGCCCAAGAAATACCATTCGAACTTACGGGAAAAATTGTAGTGGCGAGTACGGAAGGCCAACGGGTGCAGCTGGAGAATTTGTATCAAAGGGGCCAACAAAACGGCTTGGAGGGATTGAAGAAATTATCTTTAGCGGAAATGCGCGAACACGAGCCACATGTCATCGGTGTGGAAGGGATGTGGGTGCCGCAAACAGGTATCGTTGATTACCGCGCCGTGGCTGCTAAATTAGCCCAAGGAATTCAAGCTAATGGCTGTGAATTGCATCTAGGTGAAAAAGTAACGAACATCACGAAAGGCCTTACGTTTTCGATTGTCGAAACAGAAAAGGCCGTTTATGAAGCTAAATTAATCATCAACTGCGCTGGTTTGTATTCCGATAAAGTGGCCCAATGGACACAAAAAGAACCGCTGGATGTGCGCATCGTACCGTTCCGTGGCGAATATTTCAAGCTCAGAAAAGACAAAGAATATTTAGTTAAAAACTTGATCTATCCCGTCCCAGACCCGAACTTCCCTTTCTTAGGCGTACACTTTACCCGCATGATGCGTGGTGGCGTAGAAGCCGGTCCAAACGCGGTTTTGGCATTTAAGAAAGAAGGCTACAAAAAATTAGGGATCAATGCCAAAGAGCTTTGGGATACGTTAACATGGCCTGGCTTCCAAAAAGTAGCCGCCAAATATTGGGAAACGGGTCTCGGCGAAATGTACCGCAGTTTTTCCAAAGAAGCATTTACCAAAGCCCTTCAAGGATTAATTCCCGAAATTCAAATGAACGATTTAGTAGAAGGCGGCGCAGGCGTGCGTGCACAGGCGTGCGATCGTAACGGTGGCCTCTTAGACGATTTCTCCATCGTCCAAGACGAAAAAGTAATCAATATTTTGAATGCACCGAGCCCGGCGGCTACCTCCTCCTTGTCGATTGGCAAGACGGTGGCCGAGATGGCGCTGGCGCGATTTGAGTAAACGGACTTTTGATTCCCCAGACTGAAGTCTGGGGTTATGTGTAAAATTCGGGATGCGATGTTCGATTAGTTCTTCCCAGCATGAAGTCTGGGAATTTATTAACCCTAGGCTTTAGCCTAGGGCCCCAACCGATAGGTTGTAAATGTAAATCACCAACATGAAATTATTACTGAATTACCTCTCTCATTACCGCTGGCGTGTTTTCGCGGCGTTGGGTTTAGCTGCGACCAACCAGATTTTCTCGTTGATGGATCCCTATATTTTCCGAAAAATCATCGATGATGTGGCTGCGGTTTATCGGGCAGACACGCATACGATGAGTCAGTTTGTTGACGCCATCTGGCCTTTGGCATTAGCATCCGTAGGTGTTGCCTTCGTGAGTCGCGTCGCTAAAAATTTCCAAGATTACATGATCAATACCGTTACCCAAAAGGTAGGGGCTAATCTATATTCGGACGGAATTCGTCATTCGTTGGAACTGCCCTATGAAACCTTTGAAGACCAACGGTCCGGTGAGACGCTAGGAAAATTGCAGAAGGTGCGGATCGATGTGGAGAAATTGATTACGTTGGGCATCAACATTCTTTTCCAATCGGTTATCGCCTTAGTGTTCATTTCAATCTATGCTTTTTCAGTGCATTGGATGGTGATGCCTTTGTTCCTGTTGACGGGTCCACTCATTGCGTGGGTATCTTCGGTTTTAAGTAAAAAAATCAAAGTCATTCAAATTGAAATTGTCAAAGAATCGACCGGTTTGGCTGGTTCGACAACCGAATCGCTCCGCAACATTGAACTGGTTAAATCACTGGGTTTGGCGGAACAAGAAATTGCTCACCTGAATGCCACAACGGAAAAAATCCTGAAGTTGGAATTGAAAAAAGTGCGTTATGTGCGTTCGATGGCCTTTGTGCAAGGAACTTGCGTGAACTTATTGCGTATGCTGATGGTGGTGGTATTGATCTATTTGATCTACCAAGGCAAAATTACGATAGGTCAATTTTACTCGCTAAACATTTATTCATTCTTCCTTTTCAATCCCTTGCAAGAAATTGGAAATGTGGTCAATACGTTCCGGGAGGCGGAGGTTTCACTCCAAAATTTCGAACAAATTCTGGCCATTCCAGGAGAGAAAAAGCCAGAGAATCCAAAGGCTATTTCGCACATAGATGATTTGACGTTTGACCACGTGTCGTTCCAGCATCAATCCGCGACCCAAGAAGCGCTTTCCGATATTTCCTTCCAAGTGAAAGGCGGCGAAACCATTGCGTTTGTGGGCCCATCCGGTGCCGGAAAATCCACCTTGGTTAAATTACTCGTGGGCTTATATCGACCGAAAAAGGGACATATTTTTTACAATGGCGAGCCAGAAGATGCAATTGATTTCGATCAATTACGCAAAAAAATCGGCTTTGTAACTCAGGATACCCAATTGTTCTCCGGGTCCATTCGGGAGAATTTATTGTTCGTTAATCCCAACGCCACCGATGCCCAATGTATGGAAGTGTTGGAAAAAGCAGCCTGTCAAAGTTTGTTGGCGCGGGCCGACAAAGGCTTAGACTCGCTCATTGGCGAAGGCGGCGTCAAAGTATCGGGCGGAGAGAAGCAGCGCTTGAGCATTGCGCGGGCGCTTTTGCGTAATCCAAACTTATTGGTTTTTGATGAAGCGACTTCTGCGTTGGATTCACTAACAGAAGAAGAAATATCCGAAACGATTCGCGCTGTTTCACAAGATGCAGAGCATTTAACGATTTTGATTGCTCACCGCTTATCCACGATCATGCATGCAACCCGCATCTATGTGCTGGAAAAAGGAAAAGTGGTCGAATCAGGGAATCACGATAGTTTGTTGGCCGACAAAGGATTGTATTTTGCGATGTGGCGCCAACAAGTAGGGGAAAACAAATAAAATGTTTTGCAATTCCTTGAATCGCCAATGATTGTTTGGCAAAAGCTTGGCTTGAACAAATTGGATTGTGTATATTTGTTGTTTGTAAAAATTTACTCGTATGTCATTAAATAAATTTTCAAGAACCTTGACGCAAGAGGTGACGAATCCAGCGGCGAAAGCCATGTTGTATGGAATCGGTCTCACCACGGAGGATATGGATAAAGCTCAAATCGGTATCGCGAGTACAGGTTATGAGGGTAATCCGTGTAATATGCACCTAAATGGACTTTCTGTGCATGTGAAAAAGGGAATTCAAGAAAATGGCATGGTAGGTTTGATCTTTCACACGATTGGTGTGTCGGATGGTATGACCAACGGAAATGATGGGATGAGTTATTCCTTGCCATCGCGTGATATTATCGCAGATTCGATTGAAAATGTGGTGGGTGCGCAGTGGTATGATGGGGTGATTGCGGTGGTTGGTTGTGATAAAAACATGCCCGGAGCGATGATGGCGTTAGCGCGTTTGAACCGTCCAGGGATGTTAGTTTATGGCGGAACAATTCGTTCTGGCTCATACAAAGGAGAAAAATTAGACATTGTTTCTGCGTTTGAGGCCTTAGGAAAGAAATATGCAGGAACGATTTCAGAGGAAGATTACGAGGGGGTGATTCGGAATTCGATCCCGGGCGCTGGCGCATGTGGAGGTATGTATACGGCAAACACGATGGCTTCTTCGATGGAAGCGATGGGTCTAGTTCTGCCCAATTCATCGTCATATCCAGCGACGCACGAAGGTAAAAAAGCGGAGTGTTTGGCGATCGGAGCAGCGATGAAGGTGTTGTTGGAGAAAAACATTTGTCCCCGTGATATCATGACGCGCCACGCATTCGAAAATGCGATGACGGTGGTGATGGCCTTAGGCGGAAGTACCAATGCGGTTTTGCATTACTTGGCCATTGCACATTCGGCAGGGGTTTCGTTTACATTAAAAGATATTCAAGATATTTCAGATCGTACGCCATTAATCGCCGATTTGAAGCCATCTGGCAAATATTACATGGAGGATGTCTTGGCGATCGGAGGCATGCCGGCGATTTTGAAATACTTGTGGCAACAAGGCTTCTTGCATGGCGAGTGCTTGACGGTAACGGGTAAAACGATGGCAGAGAATTTAGCGGAAGCGCCTGATTTGAATTTTGATACACAGAAAATTATATTTCCGATTGAACAACCGTTAAAGCCAACCGGTCATATTCAAATATTGTATGGCAATTTAGCCACTGAAGGGGCCGTTGCGAAGATTACAGGAAAAGAAGGTGAGCGTTTTGAGGGTTTGGCTAAAGTATGTGATCGGGAAGAAGAAGTGATGGAGTATTTGTCCAAAGGGGAAATAAAAGCTGGCCATGTGGTTGTGATTCGCAACGAAGGGCCAAAAGGTGGTCCAGGTATGCCGGAAATGTTAAAGCCAACTTCCGCTTTGATGGGTGCTGGATTAGGTAATTCCGTAGCGATGATTACGGATGGGCGTTTCTCTGGAGGAACACACGGTTTTGTGGTTGGGCACGTAACGCCAGAAGCGCAAGAAGGTGGAAATATTGGTTTGGTGAAAGATGGTGATAAAATTACCATTGATGCAGTAGACAACAAAATCATCTTACATGTGTCGGATGAGGAATTAGCCGAACGCCGTAAAGCATGGAAACCATTGGCTTCTCCGCATACATCAGGCGTTTTACGTAAATACATTAAAAACGTTGCTTCAGCCAGCCAAGGTTGTGTAACAGATTTATAAAAAATAATAGTACAGTTTTTTTCTACCAAGGGAAGGCTTAAATTAGCCTTTCATTTGAGTTAAAATAGGATGAATACCATGGGACAAACCCTAACGCAGACTGCTGATTCGAACCAGGCCGACCAGAAAAAATTCTTGACGGGCGCACAGGCTATCATGGAGTCATTGGTTGCGCAAGGGGTAACGACTATTTTTGGGTATCCGGGGGGCGCAATTATGCCGACCTACGATGCCTTATTTGATTACCAAGATCGTTTAAAGCATATTTTGGTGCGTCATGAGCAAGGTGCTGGTCACGCGGCGCAAGGTTATGCGCGCATGCTGAACAAAGCAGGTGTTTGCATGGTGACATCAGGTCCCGGTGCAACGAATCTCATCACGCCTATCGCGGATGCGATGCTTGATTCCACGCCATTAGTCTGTATTGTTGGCCAAGTCAAAGGAAATTTATTAGGTACAGATGCCTTCCAAGAATGTGATTTGATTGGTATTTCCATGCCGGTCACGAAATGGAATTACCAGGTTATGGATCCAAACGAGATTCCAGAGATCATTGCCAAGGCTTTTTATATTGCAGAAACGGGTCGCCCTGGTCCAGTTTTAATTGATATTACGCGCACAGCCCAGTCTGAAATGATGACTGAGCCATTTAAATATACACCTTGTACGTCGATTATCTCGTACAAACCGCGGATTGAACCGAAGAAAGAGCATGTGGAGGCGGCAGCTAAATTGATCAACGCGGCGAAAAAGCCCTACATTTTAGCGGGTCATGGAATAATCATTTCGGGTGCCGAAAACGAGTTAAACGAATTAGTGAATAAGGCTGGTATCCCTGTTGCGACTACTTTATTGGGTATGTCGTCGATGGATGCCGATCACCCCATGTACGTGGGCTGGCCAGGCATGCATGGGAATTACGGGGCAAATGTCTTGACCAATTCTTGTGATGTGTTGATCGCTATTGGTATGCGTTTTGATGATCGGATCACGGGAGATTTAGCTACCTATGCGAAACAAGCCAAAATCGTTCACATTGAAATTGATCCGGCAGAAGTTGATAAAAATGTGAAGGCAGATGCACCGGTTGTGGGAGATGCCAAAGCTGCATTGCGGGCTTTATTGCCTTTGATTAAGCAAACGGATCACCTGGAATGGCGGGCGGAATTTGATGCCTACGATAAAGAAGAATATGCGAAGATTACCTTGAAGGATGTGTTTCATGATGGGGATCAAATAAAAATGGGTGAGGCCATTGCCATGATGTCTGAAAAGACCAAAGGTGAGGCGGTTGTGGTTACGGATGTGGGGCAGCACCAAATGGTGACGAATCGCTATTATCGATTCAAAAAACGTAATTCAGTGGTGACATCTGGTGGTGCTGGAACGATGGGATTTGCACTTCCGGCGGCTTTTGGCGCAAAAGTAGCGGTTCCAGAGCGCGAGGTAGTTGCGGTGATTGGGGATGGTGGATTCCAGATGACCTTACAGGAATTGGGTACGATAGCGCAGAGTAAGTTGCCGGTGAAGATTATCATCCTGAATAATAACTTTTTAGGCATGGTTCGTCAATGGCAAGAGTTGTTTCATGCCCGTCGTTATTCCTTTGTTGAATTAGAAAATCCAGATTTTATTACGATTGCGAAAGGCTTTGGTATTCCGGGTCATACGGTTTCAGATCGTAGTTTATTGAGTGAGTCTTTGGATACGTTGTTGAATTCTGAGACCCCATATTTATTGGAAATAGTTTGTGAAAAAGAGGGAAATGTTTTCCCAATGGTGCCTGCGGGCAGTACCGTAACGAATGTGAGGCTTGAGTAATATGTTGATAAATTATACCCTTTCTGTATTTACCACAAACACGGTTGGCCTACTCAATCGCATCACGATCATATTCACGCGTCGGCGTTTGAATATCGAGAGTTTGACGGTTTCGGAAACGGAGCGTCTGGGCGTATCGCGTTTTACGATTGTGATTCGGAGCGAAAATCGGGATGTAGTGGAGAAATTGGTTCGCCAAATCCGTAAGGTGACAGATGTTTTGGCGGTTTATGGGTATTTAGATGATGAAATCATCTTTAATGAAGTAGCGCTGTTTAAATTGGCCACGCCGCTAGGTGGTGAGCCGATTGACGTCAAGACGATTAATTTGGATTGGAATGCCAAAGTCGTGCATTGGGGTTTGGAATATGTGGTGGTGGAAAAAAATGGCACGGAAGATGAATTAAGTGAATTTTATGCCTACTTGAAAAAGTGGGAAATTTTAGAGTACATCAAATCTGGACGTATTGCCGTAGGTAAAACGGAAAAAGGTTTGGTTGAATTTCTTCCCGAAGGAAATTGGGAAATCGTATAATCGAAAAAAGTATATCAATTAAAAAACAAAAAAATGGCAAAGATTAATTTCGGTGGAGTAGTTGAAGACATCGTAACAAGAGAAGAGTTTCCTTTAGAGAAAGCTAGACAAGTATTGGCTGACCAAACGATTGCAGTTATTGGATACGGCGTTCAAGGTCCAGGTCAAGCGTTAAACATGAAAGACAATGGTCTTAATGTAATCGTTGGACAGCGTAAAGGTAAAACCTATGACAAAGCTGTCGCTGACGGTTGGGTTCCAGGTGTGACTTTATTTGAAATCGAAGAAGCTTTAGAAAAAGGTACAATCATTTGTTACTTACTTTCAGATGCTGCGCAAATCGAATTATGGCCAACAGTGAAGAAATATTTAACGGCTGGCAAGTCGCTTTATTTCTCACACGGTTTTGGAATCACATATAAAGAGAAAACAGGTATCGTTCCTCCAGCAGATGTGGATGTATTCCTAGCTGCACCAAAAGGTTCAGGTACGTCATTGCGTCGTTTGTTCGTAGCAGGTAAAGGCTTGAACTCATCGTTCGCGGTTTACCAAGATGCGACAGGAAAAGCACGTGAAAAATGTATCGCGATGGCGATCGGTGTAGGTTCTGGATATTTATTCGAAACGGATTTCTACAAAGAAGTAACATCTGACTTAACAGGTGAGCGTGGAACTTTGATGGGTGCGATCCAAGGTATTTTTGCTGCTCAATACGAAGTATTGCGTGAAAATGGTCACTCTCCTTCTGAGGCTTTCAACGAAACTGTTGAAGAATTAACACAATCATTGA